>CAZWAE010000036.1:0-23461 GCA_964631805.1 uncultured Desulfobacteraceae bacterium
GAGATGATCCGTTTCGGCACAAGGGCGCCGATTGTGTTGCCCCAGAGGATAACCGCCGGGTTGAAAAAGGTCCTTGGTGTTTATCACAAGGTGCCGATTTGGATCAACACCCAGTGTAATCATCCCAACGAGCTTACGGAAAAAACTGCAGAGGCCGTATTCAACCTGCTGACCTGCGGTGTCAATGTCGGCAACCAGGCGGTGTTGCTCAAGGGAATAAACGACGACCCCGAAACTTTCAGGAAGCTGCATCAGAAACTTCTGACCGTTCGCATACGGCCTTATTATCTCTTTTACTGTGAGCCCGCCCCCGGGATCGATCATTTCAGAACGCCTGTTGAAAAGGGAGCGGAACTCATCCGGGATGCCATTCGTGGCCATACCACCGGAATGGCGCAGCCCATGTATGTCGTTGCCACCAATATCGGTAAAATTCCGCTGATGCCTGATTACTACATCATGGGAAAAGATGATAAGGAGTACACGCTTAAAAACTACGAAGGCATTACCACAAAATGGCCCAATGTCCCCGAATAGAGGTGATACGGCGATATAGGGCACACGGGAGAAATCAGCTCCCTGTTCAAATCCCTAATGGTCACCTCTCCAAGGTGAGCTGTTCTCAACAGGTACATAAAGGTCCTGGACTGTCCGATATCGCCTCCAATGCTGAGCGGAATCCTGTCATTGAGGATGGTTTGGTTATTCCCGGACCGGCTAAGGCTGCTGTTTTACCTGGCATGTCGTTTTCCCTACTGTCGATCAAAATTAGATATGAAGTAGAAATCTGGCTTTCTGTAAAAAGGCTCTATTCGTCACAAAAAACATTCATGCTTCCCGAGGATCAGCCCTTTTTAATACCCCACAGAAACGTCACCACCGCCAGAACGATCAGAATGATTCTCAGTAAAGGATCTGATCCGGCAATATGAAGGTTCACCCCGGATAGTAGAAGACCTGCTGCAAGCACCATCCAGGAAAATCTTTTAACCGACAGGTCGATTCGTTTGATGGCTTTCCGGGTTTCGGGTGAGAGGGAGACCTGTACGGCCAGGGAACCTTGTTTGGCTTTGGTAAGAACCTGGTCCAGATTGACGGGAATTTTTAAAATATGCTGGCCCAGCAGAACGACTTCCTCCGGCCATCCTTTCAATCCAGCCCTTGAATCTTCTGAGGCAAACCGTTTTGCATAAGGGATCGACTGAGCCCATGGATCGAAATCAGGATCGAGTTGGGTGGTCATGCCGGCAAGAATACCCAAGGCTCGCCCGATAAACAGCAAATCCGTCGGGAATTGAAACGGTGTGTCCGTGATGAGATCCCGATATTCTCGGAGGAAGCGATGGGCTTCTTTAAATGCGACCTTTCGTATTTGGCCCATGCGTATTCCCCAAATTCGTTTAAACCAGTTGTCGTGTGCCTCCTCCAGTCGCCGCAAATCAGCCCCGGGTTGCAGCATGCTTGCCATAACATATGCCTGGATGATTTTGTTTGCATCCCGTGTGCCGATACCGATGGCCCCCATACGCAAGGCTGCTCTCAAACGCTCGGGTATGACCGCGGTCATACCAAAATCAATGAAAACAATCTGAAAAGGCCGGTCTTTTCTATAGGGCAATTTCCCTCCGGGAGAAAATTCGTTTGGAACACACTCCGATTCCTTTGATTCTTCGGAGTGCGGCAGGGGTTTAACGAAAAGATTTCCCGGATGGGGGTCCACATGAACAAAATTCGTAACGAATATCTGTTTCATGTAGATATCGGAGAGTCTTTCGGCAATCTTTGCGCAACTGATACCGCAGGCTTCTATGGCTTCTGTATCGGCGATTTTAATATAAGAGACGTTTTCCAGCGTCAATGAACGGGCAGCACTGTGTTGTTTATAAATTTTCGGTACGTAGACATGGGGGTCGTTTTTAAAATCTGATGCAAATCTTTCAATGTTTTCGCCCTCTTTAATTAGGTCCAGTTCGTCTCGGGTGGTGGCGGAGAATTCTTCCAGCAAACGATCTAGGTCCATACGATCACGAACGTATTGGAAGAGCTTGAGCCAGCCGCACACCAAGTGCATCACGGTTAGATCGGTTTCTACGAGAAGATGGATTCCGGGGCGCAGCACTTTCACAACGACTTCCTCTCCGCTTTGAAGTTCAGCATGATGGGCCTGTGCCAGAGATGCCGACCCCATGGGTTCGCTGGCGAAAAATGCAAAGACGTCGCCGATGGTTCGACCAAAATCATCTTCGATTTGCTGACGTATCTTTTTAAAATCTTCAGGCGCTACTTCGTCCTGCAGGCCGGCCAGTTCCCGGGTCACTTCTGGGGGAAGTATGTCGATGCGGGCACTGAGAAACTGTCCCAGCTTGATCAGAACGCCTCCCATTTCCATGGCCATTTCTTTGTATTTGCGGGAAACGGTCTGCCAGCGTTGCAGAGGTGGAGGGCGGAACCATTGCAGGATAGGAACACTGAAAATTAAATCCCACCAGAGTACCTGCCAGAACACCTTGGCGAAAAACCAACGCACCCTCCTGTACCTTTTCAGGTCGATTTTGGGATCGGCCGTTTTTTCCGAATCGAGGCCAGGCGCTACCCCCGATTTATGGTATCGGTTCTTTCCCATTGAGTAGGGTTGTGTAGGATTGTGAAGGTAAGGTACAGATTATAATATTATTATAAAAAAGTAAAGAACCCTGTCCAGGAGACCGGGTATTTGTTTGCCCCTAAGGGCTCGCGAAAAACAGGTTAACATTTTATTCGCCTTTGAATCCCGCCTGGCGGCGTTGCTCATGACCTTGTTCAGATACGATTGAGGGCATTTTCCAGATCGGCGATGATGTCGTCCACGTGTTCGATGCCAACGGATAGTCGGATCAGGCCGTCGGAGATGCCGGCCTTCTCCCGATCCTCCTTTGGATAAGTGGAATGGGTCATGGAGGCTGGATGCTGGAGGAGGGTTGCACAGTCGCCGAGGCTCACCGCGATAACGCAAAGCTTCAGGTTGTCCATGAAGGTTTTGCCCGCAGCTCGTCCACCCTTTATCTCGAAAGCGATCATTCCCCCGAAATTTTTCATCTGCTTTTTGGCAATGGCATGGCCCGGGCTGGATGCGAGGCCGGGATAATAGACGCGCTTCACCTTTGGATGAGCTTCGAGCCATTTGGCGATGCAAAGGGCGTTTTCGCCGTGCCTTTCCATTCTCAGGGCCAGGGTTTTAATCCCGCGGAGAAACAGCCATGCGTTAAAGGGGCTCATGATTGGACCGAAGTCCTTGGTGTATTCTTCCTTGATATGACTCATCATCTCGTTGTTTCCCACGACGAGGCCGCCGATGATGTCCCCGTGGCCCCCTAAGTATTTGGTTGCCGAGTGCACGACTATGTCGGCGCCGAGTTCCAGGGGGCGCTGAAGAAAGGGCGAGGCAAACGTGTTGTCCACGATAAGGGGAATCCCATTTTTTTGGGCAACCGATGCCCACAATGAGATGTCGATGATGTCCAGTGTGGGATTTGCCGGCGTTTCCATGTAAAGAAACCGGGTTTTGTTGTCGATGAGCCGCTCAAGCCGGTTCCTGGAGGTGCCAACCCTGGGAGAAATAAATCGTGTCCGGATATTCAAGTCTTTAAAGTGCCTGTTAAACAGAGCGAACACACCGCCGTAAAGCGTAGTGCAGGAGACAAGGTTGTCCCCTGGCTTTGCCAGAGCCATTCCCGCGGCTGCCACTGCGGCCATCCCGGATGCGGTGGCGATGGCGGCCTCCCCCCCTTCCAATACGGCGATCTTTTCCTGAAGAAGATCCACAGTCGGGTTGGAGATCCGCGTGTAAACATACCCTTCCCGTGACCCGTCAAACACCCCGGAACCCTGGCTCGAATTTTCAAATGTAAATGTGGACGTTAGGTGAATCGGGGGGGCCAAATCCCGTGATGTGACGTGGCGGATTTGCGCACCATGAACGATTTGGGTTTCCTTTGTAACGTTTTTCACGATGACCCCCATTCCGGTTTAACCGCTCGGAGATTTTTTAAAAGGGTGGGGAATGATATTTCCAGAGGCTTCCACAACAAAATCCGGTGAGGAATAGATCGCTCAAGGGGAGGTATGAGTAATCATATACTCACACTAAAACCAGTACCACGTATTGTCAAGGGAGAGGCGTCAAACCAATCTCACCCATAGACAATTTAAGCCCTTGATTTCATATTCAATTGTGATAGACAGGATTGAAGGGGTGTTATCTCCATCGTACATGCTTTAGTGTTTTCTGCATGTAAAAAAAAAGGAAATCATCATGTCAGAAAAGCCTACCTTTGAAGAGATGATGCAAAAGATGATACAAAGGATACAGGAGTTAGAACGATCCGAAATCAGGCTGAAAAATGTCGAGAAGGATTTAAAAGAAAGCAAGAATCGATATCATGCACTCATTGAAGATATGCCGGCTTTGATTTGTAGTTATCTGCCCGATGGAGAAATTACGTTTGTGAACAGATCCTACTGCGAATATTTTGATAGGACATTCGACGATTTGGCGGGTTCAAACTTTTTATCGCTTATCCCTGAATCCGAACAAAAAGGCGTAATGGACAACATTTTAACCCTGACAGTTGAATCACCCACGATGTCGCATGAACACCAGGTGATTTCACCCAACGGCAACATCCGTTGGCACCGCTGGACAAACCGGGCGCTTTTCGACGACCAGGGAAAAGTCTCCGGCTATCAGTCTGTCGGAGAGGACATTACCGAGCGAAAGCAGGCTGAAGAGGAGTTAAAATCGCTGAAAGAGAAGTATGAGGACCTGTACAACAATGCGCCAACAATGTACCTGTCCGTTGATACTCGTAGAATCATCACGGAATGTAATAATACAATATTGAATAAGCTGGGTTATGCGAGAGATGAATTTATTGGTAAATCTTTGCATGAATTTATAACTGAAGAATCTGCCGCCAGTATGAAAAAGGATTTCCCGGAATTGTTAAGGATGGGAAAAATCCATGGGGTTGATAGACAACTAGTTGCCAAGAACGGGACGATTATTGATTCAATATTAAGCGTAACAATGGAATACGATGAGCATGGCAACCCAATAAAAACGAGAGCTACGTTTGAGGATATCTCAGAGCGCAAACGTGCGGAGGATCAGATACACAATCTTTCTCAAATGTTGATGCAGGCCCAGGAACATGAGCGGAAGGTAATTTCCTGCGAGCTCCACGACTGCATCGCCCAAAACCTTTCCAGCCTGAAAATCGACAGCGACACTATTTTTGACAATCAACGGGGAATTCCTGACGATTTAAAAGGGAAAATGGCAAAACATTCCAAACTGATTGAACAGACAATTCAAACCGTTCGGGATCTGTCATATGGTCTGCATCCCCCCGGTCTTAACGAAATTGGTATAGTTCAGACCATTTCTCAGTACGTTGAGGATTTTACTGAAAAAACCGGAGTTGAAGTTGATTTTACACCTGCAGGGATGGATGGTTTGAAGCCTGACCACAATATGGAGATCAACCTTTATCGCTTGGTCCAAGAGGGGCTCAACAACGTCGGGAAGCATGCAGATGCCGGCCATGTGGCGGTGAAGCTTATTGCAGCGCACCCGAATATCATCCTTCGCATTGAAGATGACGGCAAAGGTTTTGATATCCAGGCACGGGAGGAGGCTCTTTTCAGTGAGAAAAGAATGGGGCTTCGGAGCATGAAGGAAAGAGTCAACCTGCTGCAGGGCAGGATGACGATTCAATCTCGTCCGAAGCTAGGCACCAAAATGTTAATAAAGTTCCCATTTAGTAGAGAAAAAAAGTGAATTCAAAAAAACGCATCCTTATTGTTGACGACCATCCCCTACTTCGGGAAGGCCTCAAAACCATCATTAAACGGGACACCAGGTATGAAGTGGTCGGGGAAGCGGCCACAGGCCATCAAGGCTTTAAATTGGCCAGGAAACTCAAGCCGGAATTGGCCATTGTGGATATGGCCCTTCCTGATCAAACCGGCATTGAACTGATTCATAATATACTAAAAATTTCCCCCGAAACCCGTGTTTTGGTTGTCAGCATGCATTCTAAGATAGACTATATCGTAAAAGCATTTCAGGCAGGTGCCATGGGTTATGTCGTAAAGGAATCGGCAGCGGATATGCTTTTGGATGGAATCGATCACGTTTTGAAAGGCAATTATTTTATGGATACTTCGGTTTCCCAGAAAGTTGTAAGAAAGCTTGCCGGTTTATCACCAAAGAAGACCGTTGCGTCCGTTGTCGATTACGATGCTTTGACCGCCAGAGAACAGGAGGTCATGGCACTGCTGGCACAAGGGTTAACTACAAGCCAAGTTGCTGAAAAGCTATTCATAAGCCCTAAAACGGTTGAAAACCACCGCTCCAATATTATGCGCAAGCTCGGGCTGCACAGCACCTTTGAACTGATTCGGTATGCTGCTAAACTCGGCCTCATCGATATCGATCTCTGGAAAAAATAACCCTTTAAGATTCCCCGACTAATCTTGCGTCTTCTTTCTTCGTGGGAAGAATCCCCACCCGGGAGATCCCCCTATAGAAAACGAAGTCGTCCCCCTATGGACAAAATCCGCAAAGTCCGCAATAGATGATCTATTGGAAAATCCCTTTGGCACGGAATTGACACATGGTTATTAGCCCGTGAGTTAACCGTGTTCGCCGGTCGATTGTAAAAAAAACGGGATTGCTTTTCGACCTCCCCCCTTCGCAGTGTCATTGAACAGCTCCTGAAGCTATCCCAAACTCAAGATAGATTGATATGGCAGATCGGAAAAACGATTGCGCAAAGGATGTGCCCGATTTGATACATATCATCCGCAGCATTCAGCGTATTGAAGGCAATCCGGATTGCTTCGGAACAGCAGAGAAACACTGTGATCACATGGACTGCCTATGGCGCGAGTATTGTTTGAAGGAACCTAAATCAGGACCTTTTATTAAATAACCGTAACCGCTGATTTTTCTTTTAGTGCGGCAGCAACAAATATTGGCAGATGTCATCCGGAACCAGGCGGTGCGGTAAAGGAGGTACGATGATTTCTTCCCCGTGCAGGACTTGCCATAGAAACAATAAACCTAAAGAAGATTGTTATAAGGACTGTGCTCTATTACAGGCAATTCAAGATATTGAACGTTCAACCGCAAATCGCACACTTACTTCAGGAATAGACAATTCCGAAGAAAACTGGTTTCCCGTTCATCTATTGACGGGTGAAGGTTTGTCTCTATTTTGATCTCTCAAATAAGTAGTGCCCGTCTGGAAATCATTGATGGGCACGAGCTATGATATAGGCTATTCAGAATCATGCCCATGCACTGGTTATGACCCCAAAAGATGTCTTGAGGAGGGTAAAAGATGGAAAAAAAGTTAGATGATTTGGTTATGAGATTTCAAACAAAGGGGTTTAAGGCCGGGGAGATTCCAGGACTCATTAATGATGTTATTTATATTTTAGGGAATAGTGGAGATTGCACCATATCTGCTGTCAACCAAGAGATGGAGGAACTGGGCTGGGGGATAGAAATCATGGATAATGTGACGTACGGATTAGCAAACGACTTAGTGCCATAAATAATGTCAAACGTACTTGTCATAGATGATCAGAAGTGGGTGGTAGATCTTTGCAAAGACGAACTCGCCGGTGAAATGTGTAAGGTTTCCGCGACCGATAATGTCGAATCTGTAAGGGAAAATATATTTTCATTTAAACCCGATGTGGTTCTCTTGAACCTATATTTGAAACACGGCTGCATCGTTTGGGATGTTTTACGGGATATAAAAATGCAAAGTCCAGACCTTCCAGTGCTGATCGTTGCTGCATACGATGACTACTTGTTTGATTCCCGCCTTTTGCAAACTGATGGATATGTGATCAAAAACCATTATGTTTGTGGTGAGCTAAAACAAAAAATTTTTTCCTTAATAAATAGGAAATCTGCCGTTAATGAGTCGGAATAAAACATTTTCCGCGGCCCTAAATCAAAACCATACCTGTTTTCCGGGAGGTGGACGATGCCAACATATGAATTTTTCTGTGAAAAATGTGATGAATCATTCGAAGTAACATTGAGCATTTCTGAACATGAGAAGAAAAAATATTCATGTCCGAAGTGCAAGGACAAAAAAATCATCCAGCAAATATCTTCATTTCAAGCCGTTACATCACGAAAAAGCTGATGAAGGCGCGGGGTAAAGGTTATCGCATCTCTTCCCGGCAGACAACGAGAGTGCAGGCCAGCAGTGTCGCCCGCTCCAACAGGCTGCTGTTGACCATATATTCATCGGAGCTGTGATCTTTTGCACCAATGGGTCCCAGGCCGTCGATGACCGGTACGTTCAGGGCGGCAATGAAATTGGCATCGGATACGCCCTGGCGGAACTCTTCGGTGACCGATATGCCAAGCGTATCGGCCACCTGCCGGACGGCTTCAAACAATCGTTTGTTTCCAGGTGTTGCGGGCATGGGAGGGCGGCCGGTCCGCAGGACATGTGTGGATTTGGTGTTGGGGATGGTACAGTGTGATGATATCTCCGTAATCTTACCCATGAGATCATCGTAATCGGTCGGTGCGACGAACCTGAAGTCGATTTTTGCAGATGCGTGTTCCGGTACGGTGTTGGGACCGATGCCCCCCCGGACGGTTCCCACATTGGCCGATATGCCGCAGTCCGGATCGTTCAGGGCTTCGATGGCCAGGGTCTTGTGGGCCAGCTCCAGAATGGCGCTGCCCTTGTTTTTCCCGGCAAATGCCGCGTGGCCCGCCTGGCCCTGCACCGACAGCTCCAGCGAAATATTGCCTTTTCTTCCGGTGACGATCCCCCCTTTGAGCCCGCCCGCTTCCAAAACAAAGGCAAGAAGGCTCCGTCTCGCTTCGGTCTCGATCAGTCCACGCGACCATTTCGATCCGGTTTCCTCATCGGCGTTGAAGACGAAGGTGATCGGCATTTCCGAAAGCAGGCCGGCGGCCTCAAGCGCTTTCAGCGCGAAAATTCCCACCACGAGGCCCCCCTTCATATCGGCCACCCCGGGCCCGTAGCTGTGATCCGCATCCGCTTTGTACCAGTTGAAATCGGTGTCTTCGGGAAAAACCGTGTCCATGTGGCCTGTCAGGAGGACCTGTTTTTCTTCCCCGGCATGATCCGGGCGGGAGCGCACCACCAGATGATCCCCGCACTCGGTTTGTGCAACGGTTTCGCAGGAGACCGGCATGCCCTTGAAGGTCGAACGGATCAGATCTCCCATCCGGTCCACCCCCTTTTTATTGCGGGTGCCGCTCTGGATTTTAATCATCTTTTCGAGCAGCACGAACATCTCCTGTTCATTCTGCGCGAGCCATTGGGACATTTTTTTCTGGATGGGATTCATGATTTATAAATCACCGAACATTTTGGCCCAGGATTCAAACCTGGCCGGCTGTACCGGGCCGAAGGCGGCCAGCATTTTCAGGATATCAGCCACCGGTTTTTCAATCTCCGGGTCGGCGTTGTCCTTGCTGAAAAACTTGTCGGCATAGCAGACAATCTGCTCCTCCAGCGTGACTGGCCGCATATCCCGGTTCGGCAGGGGCAGTCCCTGCCGGGTGATATCCGCCGGTGAAATCCCGACCCCCACATGCCGTTCGCAGACAAGGGCATGCCGGGGGAATCCTTTTTTGTCGAGGAGTTCGCGCCCGAGATAGCCGTGGCAAATGTAGGGGTGAAGTCCGCGGCATCCCAGTTCCGGCGAGTTGGTGAGAAAGATTCCGATGTCATGCAGCAGTGCCGCCTCTTCGATGAACAAGAGATCCGGGTTCAGGTGCCGGACGGTCCCGGCGGCGGCCAATGCCTTTTCGGCGACACAGCGGCTGTGTTGCACCAGTGTTTTATGTCCCTCTGTTCCGGGGGGATAAAAGGCACAGATAAGGGCCATGGGGTCCATAGGGTCGGCGTTGGGTGCTGCCGGATTTAAACCGGTGCTGGGAGAGGCGGCAGGGTCCACGCTATCGTCCTTTGTTTTTTCCTGCCATGAGCACCCCTTCGATAAACCGGTCGATGTCGCCGTCAAGGACGCTGTTGACGTTTCCCGTTTCCATGTTGATGCGGTGATCCTTCACCATCTGATAGGGATGCAGCACGTAGGAACGGATCTGGCTTCCCCAGGCGATCTCATCCTTGCTGTCGTGGATCTCCTGCATCTTTTCGTTCTGTTTATCCTTTTCCGACTGGTACAACCGGGCTTTTAACACCTTCATGGCCATCTCCCGGTTTCTATGCTGGGATTTTTCCTGCTGGCACTGGACCACGATCCCCGTGGGCAGGTGGGTGATGCGAATGGCGCTGCTGGTCTTGTTCACATGCTGCCCGCCGGCTCCGCTGGCCCTGTAGGTGTCGATTCGAAGATCCTTATCCTCGATATCCACCACGATATCGTTGTCCAGCTCGGGGTATACAAATACAGAGGCAAAGGAAGTGTGCCGTTTCCCTGCCGCGTTGAAGGGCGATATCCGGACCAGTCGATGCACCCCGTTTTCGCTCTTCAGGTATCCAAAGGCACTGTCACCGCCGACGGTGAACGTCACCCCCTTGATGCCGGCCTCGTCTCCGGGCTGGTAATCGATAACATCGGCCTTGTAGCCCCTGCGTTCGAACCATCGATTGTACATCCGCATGAGCATTTCGGCCCAATCCTGAGCTTCGGTACCACCGGCACCGGCATTAATCGATAAAATGGCGTTTTTATGATCGTCCTCTCCATCCAGCATGAGGCTTAAGGTCAGGCGGTCGATATCCGCATCGATTTGAGGCGATCTTTGTGTGACTTCGTCTATAGTGTCGGGGTCCGACTCCTCTATGGCCATCTCCAGCAGGAGATCGCTTTCATCCAATTCCCCATTTATTCTGTAGTAGCTTTCGACGGTGGCGTTCAGGTGGGTTCGTTCCTTTAGAATGGACGTGGATTGATCGGGATTGTCCCAGAAACCGTCCCGGGTGAGGATGCTTTCGATCTCCCCCAGCCGTTTTTCCTTGGCCGGGATGTCAAAGATACTCCTTTAGCTGTTCCAGTTTCAGCCGCTGGGCCTTGAGGGTCTGTTTGATCTCAACCGCCATTTTAATCCTCCTTACGTTGCTCGGCGCCTCACCCGCCGTTTTGATTCCGGTACTCTGCTATTATAGTCATTGGGTCCGCAAGCGCAACCTTTCTATTTTAACCGCTTCTCTCCTCTTTGCGGCGGGCCATTGCCACTAGTAGCGGCATCCCCGCCGACAGTCCCAGACAGGCGATGGCAAACGCATCTCCGATGCGCGTGTAGACGGTTGTTTCTTTGATCATCGGGACGACCCGTGTCATTTGATCGTCCTCGTAAAGTTTTGTGGCGGCAATGATTCTGCCCGTGGGGTCAATAAAACCGCTGATGCCGGTGTTTGCGGCCCGGACGACGGATCGCTTGTTCTCCACCGCCCTGAATACCGCCATGGAAAAGTGTTGAAACGGTGCGCTCGACCGTCCGTACCAGGCGTCGTTTGTGATGTTGATCAGAATCGAGGCCCCGTTTAGCACCGCTTTTCTGGAAAGAGAGGGGAAGATAATTTCGTAACAGATCTGGACCCCCACCTTTTCATTGTTCCAGGAGAGGGTTTCACCCTGTCTGCCCGGCCTGAAATCGCCCACGTGTTCCACCATCTTGCCGATAAACGGCAGCCATTTTTTAAAAGGGACATATTCGCCGAACGGCACCAGGTGTACCTTGTCATATCTTCCGGCAACGGTCCCATTGGACGAGACCAGGTAGGCGCTGTTATAGTAGGTGTACCTCTCACTGCGGGTGTCCACCGAATTGCTGCCGATGAGAAAATCAACTCCCACCTCCCGGATGCCGGCCATTACCCTCCGGGTCAGTTCGACATTGTGGCGGAAATAAAACGGCGTAGCCGTTTCCGGCCATACCATGAGGGCCGGATGGCCGGCTGAGGCGGAACGGGACAAACCGAGGTATTTATCAACCGTTGACGCCTGATAGGCGCGGTTCCATTTGACCGCCTGATCGATGTTTCCCTGAATGACGGCGATGCGATGGCCGGAAGCGGCCGCAGCTTGCCGGTTCGTGGCATTTACCCTCGCCCCTCCGTAAAACCAGGAAGCCGAGAAAACGGCAAGGGTAATGCCCGCCGCCAAACAGATCTGCCTGATATTTTGCGTTTTTTCCCCGGGCGTCCTGTCCCGCATCGAAACCCACCCATGGAAGAGGGCGGTATTGGCCAGGACGATCATGAAAGAGACGCCGTACACTCCGAAAATATCCGCTATCTGGATCAGTTGGATCGCCCGGAACTGTGAATGGCCGAACAACTCCCAAGGGAAACCGGTGAAGAGAAAGGAGCGGATATATTCCATTCCCACCCAAACGACCGGCGGCATCAGCATTGCGGAGACGGGACCCTTGCCTAGCAAAGGCGCCAGTACGGCAAATCCCCCCAGATAGATCGCCAGGAAAGCGGAAAACAGGAAAAGGACCGGAACAGACAGGTACAGCGGCAGGTGCCCATAAGTGGTCATGGTTGGAACCACCCAGTAGATCAGGGTCATGTAATGGGCCAATCCGGCGATAAAACCGAGACGGAATCTCGCGGCCGCAGATGGGCTTTTTTTCATGGCGGACAGCAGCGGCACCAGGGCGAACCAGGCCGTCCATGAAAGATCTGCCTTGGGAAAGGCCGCCGTCATCAAAAAGCCGCTTGACGCGGCCGCAGTAAGGGTTCGGATTCCCACCGAGGGTGTTTTGAAATTCATGCCATCATCGGTATACCATTGATTCCGGATTTTTTGAACAGAAACCTCACAACCACATCTTGAGGTTACCTGTCTATTGACCTACCATATGTAGGCTGATATACTTCACTCGAAAAAAACCTGAAACAGGAGAGAGAAAATGACAATAATGACCGTCGAACGGCTGCACGATCTTTTTGATGAAAATCCGGACAAGCAGGATCTGGCGTGGCCGGGAACCTGCCACGATTGCAAAAACGAAATCCGCGTCACGGCGACGCCCGGCACGGATGGGATTCATATTAAAGGCGGGAGTGTCTACGAACCTGCCAGGGACCGTTTTTTTCTCAAGTGTGATGGGTGCTACACAAAGGATCCGGTCCTGAGAAATTATCAGGATTGTGAGGTTTACAGCCGCGTGGTGGGTTACCTCAGGCCGGTGGGGCAGTGGAACGACGCCAAGTCGACGGAGTTCAAGGACCGGCGGCTGTTTGATTCCAGCCTGGGTTAGATGTCGGGGCGGACCTTTCCGGAGACTGTCATTTACCGTTTCAGAATATCTCCGGACGCCACGGCCCGCTGAAAAGGTCATTGAGTGCGGCCATGGCGTCTGCGCCTTTCCGCACTATTGTTGCGTGTTACTTTTTCTTGCGGCATCCAGGATTTTTTTCATGTCCTTGACGAAGGTTTGCCGTCCCCCATCCGCCGTTTCGATCACCAGCTTCAACGCTGTTCCCTGCTGTCGGATAGAAAAGTGGTTCCCTGTTTTGGGAAGTTTCTTCAAGGTTTCTGAAAACAGGCTCAACACCGCCACGCCGACCTGGAAAAATTCAGGAGTGATCTCGATAACATTTTCCTCCGCGGGATGAGCGGTTGGGTCCTTATCCGGGGGGGGCGAGGGATCCGTCCTGGCGATATCCTCTGCGATGTCCGGCGGCGACTTTTGTTCGACGGTGGATTTCCCGTCATTGGTCAGCAATGCCTCTTTGAATTCGCCAAAATCCTTGAACCGGTCGGCAGGATCTTTTTCCAGGGCTTTCAAAATGGCCTGGCTCATGGGATGGGGTAGATCGGCCAACTGTTCCGGAGGGTCGAATAGCTGGTTGATCTGCGCAAAGATGACTTTTGAAGGATTGGCTTCACCGATGGGGTGTTTCCCCGTGAATATTTCATAAAAGACAAGCCCCAGAGAGTAAACATCAGACCTTACGTCCACCTCGGCGCTTCTGTCAAATCGCTCCGGGGGGGTGTAAAGGGGAGAGATCATACTGAAAGCGGTCTTCTGGGTGGCGGCAGACGACATTTTTGCGATTCCAAAATCCATGATCTTTGCATTGTCGTTCTGATCAAGGAGAATGTTTTCCGGTTTGATGTCGCGGTGGATGATGCCTTTTCCATGGGCGAATTGAAACGCATCAAGGATCTGATCCGCGATCCGGCAGGCCAGATCAAAAGGCAACGGTCCCCGTTGTCTTTTGATCAGTGTTTTAAAATCGGTTCCATCCACAAAGTCCATTACAATCACATAGTTTTTGTCTTTGGGGAAGAAATCGATAAATCGGGTGATATTGGGGTGGTTCAGGTGGGACAGGATGATCGCTTCGTGAAAGAATTTCCTGACCGCCCGGTCATCTTCCAGATTCTCCGGATTCAAAAGCTTGATGGCGACGATCTCTCCGGTTGGATCCACCGCTTTCCAGACACTTCCGAATCCGCCCTTGCCCAGCTTGGCGAAGGTTTCATACCGGCCTATCTTCCGCCTCTCCGGCGTGCCTGTGAAGATATCGTCCGCGGGTTCATCAGGAGAATCGTCCAGGGCCTCCCCATCCACCGGCGCTTCCTTTTTCGGGACCTCTTTTTCCGACACATACACAAATTTGTACACGTCAAAAAGGATTTCGTCGCCGTCCTTGAGAGGGGTCGGGGTGTGTGGGGTTAAAATTTCTCCGTTGACACGAGACTTGTTGGTACTCCCGAGATCGCACAGGTTGAAGGCGCCCGCTTTATATTCGATGCAGGCATGTTTTCCGGAAATCGTGCTTTTGAGAATGATAAAGTCGTTGCTGGAAGCCCGGCCGATGTTGATTTTATTCTGGTTCAGCAGGAATACCTGTTTTCCGGTGACGTTATTCAGGTCTATCAACCGGCATTCAGGGATGTCATGTGTTTCATCCATGGTTTGGCTTGATCCGGGCCTTTAGATGGGTTTTGCAAAATATGTTGGCAATCTATGATAAATATCGGAAAATAGTATTATAAATGAAAAACAGGTCGGGTGTCAAATAGGATCGGCGGATTGAAGCCGTCGTTTCCGCTGCCTATTTGGCCACCATTGCCCGCATCATGTCGCCGGCGTTTTCGGCGTGGTCCGCGATGGACCCGATATATTCGGCAAGACGAATCATATGGAAGACGGTTACCGGGTCAAGATCGGAGTTGAGCAACCGTCCCTTGATCTTGTCTTCATGCTTGTCGGCGATATGCTCCTGCTCGCGAAGACGGCGGATGATGTCCTTGACAACCACCCGCTGGTCCTCTGAATAGGTTTGAAAATAGCTTCGGGCTTCTTTGACCATCCGGCTCAACTCGTCGATGGGATCGACCACGGCATCGACAAACAGAAGATAGTCTTTTTGAAATTCTTTGGGGATTCCTGGCTCGCTGCGGTAGGAGATCCAGTCCAGCGAATCTTCCACTGCGTCCAGCACGCTGTCCTGTTCCTTCAGGTATCTGAAGATTTCGAATTTGTCCACGGGCATCAGCGTCCCTTTCGGGATATGGCCCCGGATCCGCCGTTTGATGGCGTCGGCATCACTTTCCATCTGGATGATCTGTTGCCGGAGTTCCTCGAACCTGCCGCATTGTTCCGACGCATGACATTCCATGGCCTGCTGGAATGCCCAGGCACATTCTTTGATCTTATCCGCGTGCTCTTCAAGCCCGTCAAAGGGCGATGTCATGAACATGGAACTGAATGGGATACGCATGGTAAATCATCTCCTTGCTGATATGAATCCTGTCGCGATCCAACCGCTGGAATTATATGATCAAATTCAGCAGATGGAAAATGACGATACTGGTAATTGCCGCTGCGGGAACGGTCAGCACCCAATATACCATGATCTGAAAAATAATTCTGAAATTGACCGCCTCAATGCCCCGCGCCAGTCCGACCCCCATCACGCCGCCCACCGCTGCGTGCGTGGTGGACACCGGCAGGCCCATTTTTGAGGCGATCATTACCGTACTGGCCGCGGCGAAATCCACCGCAAACCCACGGGTATTGGTCAGTGTTGTGATCTTTCGCCCGATGGTATCCATGACCCGATGGCCGGCCATGCCGATTCCGCAGGCGATGCCGATGCCGCCAAAAAACAGCAGGAAAACGGGGACCGGTACCTTTGCGCCGATGCCCCCTGTTTTCACCAAAAAGTAGATGACGGCCAAAGGGCCGATGGCGTTGGCCACGTCGTTGGCACCCTGCGCCAGCGCTACGTAACAGGAGGTGCCGATCTGGATTTTTTTAAAAACACCCTCGGCACCATCCCCGGCATTTTTTTGGGTCAACCGGCCGATCACCATTTTTCCCAGGTATCCGAGGCCCACTGCCATAAGCAAAGCGATGAGAAGGGCCATGGGCGTTGCCACCGAGAGCTTCTTTCCAAGGGGTGTTTTGAACAGGAATGAAAGGACGACGACGAAACAGGCGACCCCTACAAAAATCGGCGACAGTTTCAGTGCCCTTTCAAAGGTATTCTTCCGGGATAGAATAAATTTTACGATGATTTTGAACATCACGAAACTGATCACCATGCTGAAAACCGGCGAAATGATCCAACTGGCCACCACTGCACCCAGTTTTCCCCAATTGATGACGGACCAGCCCCCGGCCACGATGCCGAATCCGATCATGGCACCGACGATGGAATGGGTGGTGGACACCGGCAGGGATTTCCAGGTGGCGAAGGATACCCAGAGCGCTGCGGCCAAGAGGGCGGACAGCGCACCGATGAGGGCAAGGTGCGGGTCTGTAAGGACATCCGTTGAGACGATCCCCTTTCGAATGGTTTTGGTGACATGGGACCCGATAAAAACCGCTCCGGCTATATTTAAAATACCGGCAATAAATACCGCCTGGCGTATGGTGATGGCACCCGCACCGACGGCTGAAGCCATGGAGTTGGCCACGTCGTTGGCACCGATGTTCCATGACATATAGAATCCGAAAATATAACCGGTCAGCAGAATAAACAGGTTTTGGTCCATCATCCCCTCAAGTCTCGGACAACAATGACACGGATCGCATCAGATCTTTTTCTACACATTTCTAATATTCAGGGTCCCCGGGTTGAACGGAAACGGTTCCGGACCTATCGGCTGGTTCGGGTTAATATCCATTTTGCTCCCGCTTTGCAAGGGTGATTCCTTGCGATTTAATTGGCATCCCGCATCCTATGGTTGATCTTGAGCCTTTCCAGGGACAGGCGGATGACATCGGTGAGCATCCTGTGTTTTTTAATGTAATCGTCGAAAAACGATCGGACCTCATCGACCCTTTCCAAACCGCAAACCGGAACGATGGATGCGATGACCCTCTCATATAGCAGCGGATGGGACTGTTCCAGTTCATCGCGGTGCGAAAGATACCACCTCCACATCAGCGGGATCGCCTGTGGGTTCTGGCAAAGGGCTGCCACCGGGATGAAGCGGTTCCGGTCCGGTACTTCCGTCAGCAGGTATTGCTGTGTTTTTTCGATGAGCACAGGATCGCTGAAGCACCCGAGGGAAGCCAGAAAGTTCATGCGGTCATGTTCGCTGACGGCTTGTTTGATCCGATCCGTAAACCAGGCAAAGGTATCAAGATCCCCGCGAAAGGCACCGGTCTGCAGCACACTTTTTTTGATGTCCGGATGGATCGAAGCCCCGGATGACAGTTCATTGAATTTTTTCCGGGCAAATTCATCGGCTATTGGGGAACCGTAGAGCACCGCCTGCCATAATATCTGGTCCCTTAAAACGGCCACGGCATGGGATTCGCCCTCAACCGGTTCGAAACCGAGATCGGATAGGACCTGTTCTGCGATTCGTCGTCCCGAACGGGCGATTTTTTCTTTCAAACCACTTTTGACGATAAGATATGCCTGGTGGAGATTGTCGGCGATGCTCATCAAGGGCAGGAACGCCTTTTCATCCGAATAATGGGAGAGAAAAGAAAGATAGCTTTCCACAGATGCCATTCCGGCTTTCACCAAGGCGAAATGATCCTGCTCAAGGCCCCACCGGTCTTCGGGGGAGAGGTTTTTTTCCTCTACCTGTTTCCCGAGTTTCTGCAGATTGTCAGGATCCTTGTAACACACCCGGTAAAAGCCGTTCTGGCGGGTGTTGATCTTATAAGCCGCAACCTCTTCTCCCAGCGGCACGCGGGTTTCATCCGTGTCGAAAATAAGTGTCAGCTCAGTCTTTTCTCCGGTAGCGGAGAAAAAGGTGACGGTGACCGGTATCATCCACTTCTGTGAGAAATCTTCGGGTAGAAAGGTAAATCGTTTCTGGGACAGGGCCAGATGATTGCCCTTTCGGGACGCGGTGATGACCGGATGGCCGGGCTGTTCGACCCAGCTTTTCATCATGGCGGTGACCGGTTTATTCGATGCCGCCTCCAACGACTCCCAGAGATGGTGGCTTTCAGCGCAACCGTATTCGTGCTGTTTCAGATAGAGCCGCAGCCCCTCTTTGAAATCCTCCGGACCGATAAACGCCTCCACCTGTCTTAAGATACTGCCGCCCTTGCTGTAGATGATGGGTGCGGTGCTGGTGTTGATGACCACATGTTCACCGCCGGGGATTTCGATGGGAAATGTTTCCCTCAACCCGTCGCGGTTAAGCGCCGACTGCGTCTGGCCCAGCAGAAAATGGTCCCATGTCTGCCATTCCGGATGATAGCAGTCCACCACTCCGTATCCGAAATAGGTGGCAAAGCTCTCATTGAGCCAAAGATATTTCCAGTCCGAGGGAGTGACCAGGTTGCCGAACCATTGATGGGCGATCTCATGGGCGATCACTTCACAGATCCTGGACTCGCCGAGGCGGGAGGTGACACCCGGATAGTGCAACAAAAGGTTTTCGCGAAAGGTCATGGCGCCCCAGTTCTCCATGGCGCCGAATGCAAAGTCGGGGATGGCGATATGGTCCAGTTTCGGAAGGGGGTAGGGGATACCGTAGTATTTTTCGCAGTAGGAAAGGGCCATGCGGCCGAATTTTATACCGTACTTCGCATAGGGCGTCATGCCGGGCAAAGTCACCCCGCGCACCCTACGGTCGGTGGTGTCCTCGGTGATCCGGAAATCGCCGACCCCGAAAAAAACCAGGTAAGTGGACATCTTGGGCGTTTTGCCGAACCGAACCTGCTTTTTCCCGTTTCCGTCGAAGGTCTCCTCGACAATATCGCAATTGGAGAGGGCGGTTAAATCTTCATCCACCACCATCGTAATGTCGAAGACCGCTTTTGCCGCCGGATAGTCCATACAGGGCAATGCCCTTCTGGCATCGCTTTCCTGAAATTGCGTCACGGCGATGTACCGTTCCTTGCCGTCGACAACATACCGGCTCCGGTAAAACCCGGCCATCTTGTCGTTAATGATGCCCCGGTAGCGGATCTGAAGGCAGATATCATCCGACCTTTCATCGGGAAGCAACACCCGGAGCGTCTCTTCTGCCGCATCCATATCGAATTCGCAGGAGCGCCACTGACCGGCCTCATCGACGGCACAGACGTCAACGGACAGATCCAGTGCGTTCAGGGAGATTTCGCCCACCGCGTAGGATGCCCGCACCTGTATCTCCACTGTCGCCGAAAAGGTAAAATTCAACAGATCCGGTTTCATTCGCAGCTTGTATTGGATCGGTATGACGGTTTCCATATTTGCTGTTCCCTCCGCGTCTAATCGTTGTCGCCATCCAGCAGCGACCCCAGCAGTGAACCCTCTCCCTTTCCGCCACCGCCCGCCGCGGGGGCCTGGCGGATGATACGATCGGCCAGGCGTGAAAACGGAAGGCTCTGGAGGTACACGGAGCCGGTGCCGCTCAAGGTGGCCAGAAACAGCCCCTCTCCACCGAAAAACATCGATTTAAGGCCGCCGGAGCGCTCAATATCATAGTTGATGCCGGGAGAAAAAGCGACGATGCAACCGGTGTCCACCCGCAGCCGTTCATTGTTCAACTGCTTTTGGATCACCGTTCCCCCGGCATGGACGAAAACCATCCCGTCTCCCATAAGTCTTTGGAGGATGAACCCTTCCCCGCCGAAGAACCCGGCGCCCAGCTTTTTGGTAAAAGCGATGTCCAGTTTTGTTCCCAGGGCGGCGCAAAGAAAAGCATCCTTCTGGCAGAGAAGTTCCCCCCCGATTTGGGACATATCGACGGCGATGATTTTCCCGGGATAGGGGGCGGCGAACGCCACATGTTTCTTTCCGGCGCCCTGGTTGGTGAAATGGGTCATGAAAAGAGATTCACCTGTGACGGCTCTTTTACCGGCGCTCATCAGTTTGCCAAAGAAGCCCTGGTTTGCGTCACTGCCGTCTCCCATTTTGGCCTCAAAGCCGATGCCATCTTCCATCCAGTTCATGGCCCCTGCCTCGGCGATAACCGTTTCACCCGGATCGAGTTCGACTTCGACCACCTGAATATCCTTTCCGATAATTTGGAAATCCACCTCATGGCATTGCATAGCTGTTCCTCCCGTCCAAATTTTAGGTTCATCACAAGCGTACTTCCGGTAGTGCAAAGGGGGCACTTAAAACTAAGAACCCTCAATCTTAATACAATCAGGGTTCGAGGGGCCGAGGCTTGCCTGCCTCGGGCATGGGTTCTGGGGTTCAAGTGGAAAAGGGTATCGCTTCAGACTTCGCCTTCGGCTACGCCCCGACAGGTCGCGATGCCGATAGTTTTCCCGGTGTTTCGACGGACGGAAAATGGGTCTGTACCCTTTTCGCTGCTGCCCTTAGTCCCTGGAATCTGTAACCCCAAAGCTATTCTGTGATACGGATGACCGGTGATTTCCTGAAGAACCATACTTGTTGCCTACTTACCGGCTCAGTCGGTATTTTTTTCATTCCCTTGGACCTTTGAATCCTTGACCCCTTGCTTGTGGGGTCGAAGCCCGAAGGGCGTAGCCCCAACCCCTTGCTCGCGTGTTCTAACTACTCAAAACCTTAATTATTAACAGATGACTCCCAAAAAGTACGCTTCATTTTGATGAACCATTATTACCATATATCCGCATGGATTGTAACGAATAAACAGATTTGCACCTTTGCCCAAAAAAGGGTAATGTCCTTTTGGCGACCGGTTCGGGATTCATCGGTTTCCGTTGGGTATGAACCGGCATTTTGGCCGGATTTAAAGAAAGGATAGATATTGCACCGCCGTACCGTTTTATTGACCCTGACCGCTGGGTGTCTGAACTTGTTCATTATCAGCTGTGCACCGGATTTTAGACTCCCTCACCGTGAAATATCAGAACCGGCCCTGTTGCCGGGAACTGATGGGCTGGACCTGGCGCCCTCGCGGCAATACGCCGGTGAAATCCTATCGCATATGCTGCGAGTGGTCCTGGGAGACGCCGGCGCACCGGAGGAGAGGACCGCCTGGAGCACCCGCGGGCTGAATGTCCCGCTTGATGCGGATGCCATCCATTCCGCCATGAACGGCGGGCATAGGGATAAATCGGTTTATATGGTATTCGATCCGAATATTCTCGGACTTTCAGAGGTGCTCTACCATTATGACCGCACTCTCAATCTCTTTAAGGGAAAGCGGATTTTTGACAGCATCTATCCGTCGGTGGAACTGATTGCGCTGCGCCTGTTGCTGCTCCAGAAGCGCCATCGTGGCGAAAAGATCCGCATGGAGGCGTTGATCCGCCGTGAAGCCATGCTGCTCGATGAATCCTCTGGCGCCACCGTTTCGGATCTTGCGGCCACCGGTCTCAACCGTGATGAGATGCGGCTCCTGAAGCAGGTGTTTGCCGGCGATCCCTCGCTTTTTGGTTATTTGAGACATCCTTTTTTACTGGATACGCTGCACCGGGACGGTTTTATCGAATGGGACCAAATTGTTCGCAATGCCCGGAAAAGGGTGGGCTATCGCCGTTTCAGGCTGGACTGCGCGGATGCATCGGTTCCGAAACAGGTGGTGAGAATTGCTATTTTACCATCCCTGATCGCCGAATACCGGTGCGATCCTTCGGCTGGAAAACTGAGTCGATACGGTTTTGCTGCCACCCCCGCTTATCGGAAGGCGGCGGCATACCTTAAGGAAAAGATCATGGAACGGGTCGAAACGCTGATCAAAGGCGCAGCCGGCGGCGGAAAGGGCGCCGCCGATCCCCCGGGCTCAACCCCGCCGGAGAACCGCCGGCAGGGTAATATCCGGCAGCGCATCCTGTTTACACTGCAGGACCAAAGACCGCTCATGATCTTGCCGCATAACGCCGAATCCGTGGCCAGGGAGATCTGCCCCGATGCCGATTTTTCCATTATTATCTTAGGGAAAAATGTCTACCGTTCGATCCATTTTGACGAGAAGAAAGATACTTATCCCGCTGCAAATCGCATTTATCTGGATTTTCTGGACGTGAAATACGCCCAGGTTTCCGATGAAATCGACCGGGTCAGCCGGTTCATCCTGTCGAAGCTCGGAGCGGACGTCTAATGGGGTCCCGGCACGACGATATCAGGGATCAACCGGTGATCGACCACGACGCGGTGGTCGGATTGAATTTTATCCGTTCCAAAAGCGCCTATTTCTTCCGAAGGTATTTCCGGAACGGTCTGAGGTCCCACGTTATGGAGGTGCTCCGCTCCTCGGACGTCAAAAAGGAGACACGCGGTGTCCTCGTAGACGGGATCAGACAGTTCCCGCGGGCCATTCCGCTTAAAATGCTGCGGATTTTCAGGCGGAGATTCCTCAGTTTTGCCGAAGTGCTCAACGAAATCAAACGCGTGAAGATCATTGAACGCTATCTAACCCCGCAGCAGATGGCGCGCTCCGATGAATTCATCGTCGGATATCATCTTTCCGGCCGGGAAGAAATTCTGCTTTGCGGGCTTCAGGAGTACGTTTCGGGGGAAGCGGTGGATCCCTGGCGTATCGGGCCATTGGAAAGCCTTTCGAAGATTGTTCCACTAGCAGGAGGCGATTTTGGAAGGTTTATGAACCGGGTCAGCGTAAATTTGGGCGCTTTTGTTTCCGGCATCAAAAAAATGATTCTGGAAGCCGAACATATTCCAGATCTTGCCGGAGAGGGGAATATCTTGTTAACTTCCACCGGTGATATCAAACTGGTGGACATCAATAATATTTCGAAAATCGTCAAATCGAGAGATATTTACAGGGATGACAACGGCTATCCGGTCTGCGACAAATCCGTTGAAGTCCTGGCACTGCTTGAAAAATGCCTGCTCAACGGAGAATCGGACGTTAAGGACCCCATCTATGGCTTCTTTCTCGATCCGGAAAGAACGGCGCGCGTCCGTGAGGTGACCCAGGCGTTTCACCAGACCCTGCAAAACGGGATGCACGGAGATTAAGTACACATTTCGTAAATATGATAACGGCTATTCTTCACCACAGAGGACACCGAGAACACAGAGAGAACGTTCATCTAATTTATAGAAATGTGGTTCTC
>CAZWAE010000037.1:0-23206 GCA_964631805.1 uncultured Desulfobacteraceae bacterium
AAGATTAATTTGAGACGAGGGTTTTGTCAATGAACACGCTGATCGGGCCACCATTTTGTAATGTTAAAGGAACTTGTAACCAAAATTGATGAACTGGTTCTTAGATAAAAAGCACAAGTCACGATCCAACCGCACGGTTGGTAAAACAGAAAACCATTCATATAGGAGATGTTTTGCAAAAGGTTTCCAGAAGGTCTTTTCTAAAAGGTGGGATTGCCGCTGCCTGTTCCATGGCGGCCCCCACGATTGCCGCCGGTGCGGCTGATGCAAAAAAACAGAGGCCGCTTGCCACACTCATCGACATCGAAAAATGTGTGGGTTGCGAAGAATGTGTCGGGGCATGCTCAACCGTCAATGCGGATAAGTATCCCAGGCCCGAAAAACCCTTCCCCAAAATGATTCCCCCGAGAGTCCCGGTTGAAGACTGGTCGGACAAACAGGACGTCACCGATCGTTTAACACCCTATAACTGGCTGTTCATCCAGCCGGTGACGGTGATGGTGGGGGGTGAAGAAACGGAACTGACCCTCCCCAGGAGATGTATGCACTGTGTGAATCCGCCCTGCGTCAAGCTCTGTCCCTGGGGCGCAGCCCGGCAGCTAGATAACGGGATATCCCGAATCGATTCCGATATCTGCTTGGGGGGATCGAAGTGCAAAAAGGTATGCCCATGGGACGTTCCCCAGCGGCAAACCGGCACGGGTTTGTATCTGGATCTGCTGCCATCCCTTGCCGGCAACGGTGTGATGTTTAAATGTGACCGGTGCTACGACCGGGTGGCGGTAGGAGAAGTGCCGGCGTGCATCGAAGCGTGTCCTGAGGATGTCCAGACCATCGGACCCAGGGATGAGATCATTCGGCAGGCACGCGATCTTGCCAATGAAAAAAACGGGTTTATTTACGGTGAGACGGAGAACGGCGGCACCAATACCATCTATGTTTCTCCGGTGCCCTTTGAAACCTTGAACGCCGCATTGACAACCGGAAAAGGCCGCCCGCACCTGGATCCGGTGAAAGATGTCATGGCAGACGGCAACAACCTTGCAGCCGCCATGTTCATCGCCCCTGTGGCGGGAATTGCGGCTGCTGCAGGCAAATTCATCCGGCAAAAAATTTCAACGGGGGGTGCCTCATGAGAAAACTTAAGGCATATGCCGGGAACCGGCACCCGTTGAGTCTGGGATATGGCGTTGTGATCATCTTTTTAACCTTGAGCGGATTCGGGCAGATGCCGATCTTCAAACGTTACTATATTGCCGATATCCCGGGTTTGGGGTGGCTGGCGAAATTTTTTGTGACCCATTATATCCATTACCTTGCCGCCATTTTCTTTCTTGCGGCGGCCGCATTTCTGGTCACCGACTATCTGATTTCAGCAAAAAATCGTTTCAAGATCACTGCATCCGGCCGTCTGAGAGTCGGCCTGCTGGCGGGAATCGTCCTTACCGGCGGGTTGCTGGTCGTCAGGAATCTGTCCGGATCCGGGTTTTCTCCCGGTTTGATCATCTTCCTGGATCTGGCCCATCTGGGTCTCGTGATGGCATTTCTAGCGACGTCCGCCGCTTGTCTGGGATTAAAAAAGAGGTGGACAATCGGTCTTTAAAGGCCTATTTTTGGAGGTAAAATGAGTGAATTGACCTTTTTTCTGATTATCGTAGGCGTTTGGGTTTTATTGCAGGCCGTGATTCTGCCAAGACTCGGGATCCCGACCTGAATGAGTAACGCCTGCCAGTTGCCAGGCAAAACAAGCGATGCCGATTCCCCCCAGCCGGAAGAAAAAACAGGATAAGGATGCCGATCTGATCCGCGCCATCAATTCGGGAAGGCACGAACTTTTCCACGAGCTCGTCACCAAATATCAGCAGAACCTTTACAATTTCGGTTTCCGGATGTGCGGGAATGTTCAGGATACCGAAGATATCGTGCAGGACACTTTTTTAAATGTCTTCAGATATTTGAAAGATTTCCGGTACGAGACCAAGTTCAAGAACTGGATGTATCGGATCGCTACCAGCACCTGCATTAAAAAAAGGCGTAGATCGAAATATGCTCCGGATAAAGAGTTGTCCCTGGATGATTTCATCCCTAAAGATCCGTCGAAAATACCCAGAGACATGCCGAATTGGGCGACTCTACCCCTTGATAAGGTGTTGAACGATGAACTGGCAAGCCACATCAAGGAGGCGATACTGGCCCTCCCGGACAAATACCGGGTGGTTATCGTTTTAAGAGATGTCGAGGGTTTTTCCACGGAGGAAGCCGCCCAGATACTGAATCTGACGCCGTCCAACATAAAGGTTAGGCTCCACAGGGCCCGCCTTTATGTCAGGGAACAACTGAAGGATTATTTTGACGATGACAAGTGAATGCCAAGATCACAAAGCCTGTCTTGAGATGTTCGAAAAACTGTCCGAATACCTGGACCATGAACTGGACAACCTCACTTGTGCGGATATTGAAAAGCATGCAGGCGAGTGCATTTCGTGCAAGGTTTGCCTCGAGACCCTTAAAAGAACCATCGAAGTCTGCAAGCACATGGAATTCAGGACAGTTCCGGCATCGTTTACAGCGAGACTGAAAGACGCCATCGGCAATATTCCCCAGCCTGACGGTGTCCAAGGACCCGGGCGGAAGTAGATCCGCAATCGCCGCTGACCATTGTGCTGAAGTTACCCCCGGCCAAAACGGCGACACCCCCCTCTTTCTTTTTCAACACGCCTGTATTATAAAAAACCAGGAAGTTTGGTTCATTTAGTGATAAACCGGAGTCGGCCATGATCATTGGACTGGATGTTGGGGGGACACATGCGGATATTGTGCTCATCGGGGAAGCGGGTGTTATCCGGTCCGTAAAGGTGCCGACCCGTGTGGAAGACCTGTTTCAGACCGTGCTGACCGGACTAGAAAAAATCACGGCAGGTGTCGATCATCGCGAAATTACCCGCATCGTCCTCAGCACCACCCTTGCCACCAACGCCATTGTTCAACGGAAAGTTCCTAAATTAGGTATGATCGTTTCTGCCGGGCCCGGTATCGATCCGGAATGCTTTCGGACCCATCGTCATTATTTCACGGTAACGGGTGCCATGGATCACCGTGGCGAGGAAATTCAGCCCATCGATCCGGAAGAGATCGGAAAGGTCATTGAAAAGTTGAACAATGCGGATATCCGTTACGTTGGAGTGGTGGGGAAATTTTCGGTCAGGAACCCATCCCACGAACGGGAGATCGCCTTCCTTTTGGGCAACCATTTTAAAAAGGTATTTCTCGGACACCGATTGTCCGGTAATCTGAATTTCCCCCGGCGTATCGGAACCACCTACCTGAATGCAGCGGTATATCCGATTCACCGTGATTTTTTCCTCGCCGTTGAAAGATCCCTGATTGAAAAGGGCTTATCCGCGCCCATTCGGATTCTCAAAGCCGACGGCGGCAATATGAATTTTAAGGCTTCCCTGGAATGTCCGGGCCAGACCATTCTTTCGGGTCCTGCTGCGAGTGTCATGGGCACTCTTGCCTGTGCCCCCGGAGGGGAAGAAATCGTTGCGCTGGACATAGGGGGCACCACTACAGATATGGCCATTCTCATCGACCAGGCCCCGCTGATGGATCCACAGGGAGTGAATCTCGGCGGTTTCAGAACCCTGATCCGGTCCCTCGAAACCCGATCGGTGGGCATCGGCGGCGACAGTTGGGTTCGCGTGGAGCAGGGCGGTATCGTTATCGGTCCGGAGCGGAACGGTCCGGCAATGGCCTTCGGCGGGGCAGACCCGACCCCCACCGATGCACTGGCGGTCCTCGGTAAAATCAGGGATGGCAACAGGCGTCATGCTGAAAAAGGGATTGCGGGGCTGGCGGACGAACTAGGCATATCGGTTGAACGTGCCGCCGATGAGATATTCGGGGAAGCCTGCCGGTTGATTTTGTCCGAAGTCCGGAAAATGATCGACCGGATCAACAGCAAACCGGTTTATACCGTCCATGAGATGCTGGACGGTTTTACGGTACACCCGGTGAAGATGTTCATATCCGGCGGTCCGGCGCCTCATTTTGCCGAGGGCCTGGAAACCAGGAGTGACTATGACGTAAATGTCGTGCCGCGGTGGTCCGTGGCCAACGCCATCGGAGCGGCTCTGGCGAGAACCACATCGGAGGTCACACTGTTCGCGGATACCCAGCAGGGAGCGGCAACGGCACCGGAAGAGAATTTTCATAAAAAAGTTGGGGCCTCATTTTCCGAACAGGATGCGGTCCGGACGGCGTTTGAGCTCTTAAAAACAAAGGCGATTGAGAGGGGCGCTGATCCGGCGCATCTGGAGATGGAGACCACCGAGACCATGGCCTTCAACATGATCCGGGGATTCAATACCGTGGGAAAGAATATTCGTGTCACAGTTCAGATCAAACCCGGTTTGATCCCGGGGTATGAAACGGCTGGGGGATCCTGAAAGGAAAAAGGGACCGAAACGCGATGCTACAGGCAAAACACAAAACCGGCCTGGTATTTTTTCCGGCTTTTGACTGGGCGATCAGCCCCACGCATCCCGAGAGGGAAGAACGCTTGTTGTACACCCAGGACCAGGTGTTTGAGGAGGGAATACTGGATATTCCCGGCATCGAAGAACTCAAGCCCTGCCTGGTGGATGCCCAGGATATTCACAGAGCGCATTTTTGCGTACCCGATGTTCCGAGCGTCACCACCCAGTCCCATTTTATCAGCGCCGGCGGGGCCAAAGCTGTGGGAATGGCCGTCATGGAAAAGCGGGTGGACAAAGGGTTTGCACTCGTCCGGCCACCCGGCCACCATGCCGGCCGGGTGGTACATGGTGCCAGGGGGTTTTGCAACATCAACATCGAAGCGGTCATGATAGAATACCTGCGGGAGGCCTATGGTATCCGAAAAGTGGCGGTTGTTGACACCGACTGCCATCACGGAGACGGCACCCAGGACATCTACTGGCATGATCCCGACACCCTTTTTATTTCGCTGCACCAGGACGGCCGGACCCTTTATCCGGGATCCGGTTTTCCCAATGAGCTCGGCGGCGCCAATGCCGTGGGTACCACCCTCAACATTCCGCTGCCTCCCCAAACATCGGACGAGGGGATTCTGCAGATCATCCGGCACGCCGTTATTCCCATTTTAGAGGAGTTCAAACCGGATCTGGTCGTCAACTCCGCCGGACAGGACAACCATTTTTCCGATCCCATTACCAATATGAATTTTACCGCCAAGGGATACGCGGACCTCACCACATTGCTAAAGCCGGACCTCGCCGTACTGGAGGGCGGATATGCCATCGAGGGCGCCCTTCCCTATGTCAACACCGGCATCATCCTGGCCATGGCCGGGCTCGAATACGACCGTGTCAGGGAACCCGACTACAACCCGGAAAACCTTCGCCAGAGCCGGAATATCAACCAGTGGGTCGATCAGGTCACCGCCATGACCCTTGAAAACTGGAACAATCGCAACCGGTCGATGGAAAAGGCTCAAGCCGGCAAAGATCTTGAGGAGAGGGAAAGAACCATTTTTTATGATACGGACCAGATATCGGAGACCCAGCGAGAGTCGGTGCGGATCTGCTCCGATTGCGGCGGAAGCTGGCGGATCGATTCCACCACCCAACGCAACGGACGCATCCTTGCGGTGCATATTCCACACCATGCCTGCAATCGGTGTCTGGATGCCGGAAATCGATGGTTCGAATCGGCGGAATGCGGCGATTTTAACCGGATTTTCCTCCAGGACCTGGCCTCGGACCGGTTTTTAGTCAGGACCTCTTAACCCCATCAGGCATCAGCCGTGTTCGATATCAGACAAAACAGCATAAAAAAAAACCTCCTGCTGCGCGCCCGGATCATCCAGGCGGTTCGCACCTTTTTCATCGAACGGGATTACCTGGAAGTAGAAACCCCCTGCTGCATTCCGGCACCGGCACCGGAGGCGCATATCGATGCAATGGCCGCTGAGAAAGGGTATCTGCAAACATCTCCGGAGGTTTGCATGAAACGGCTGCTGGCTGCCGGATATGATCGGTTGTTTCAAATCTGCAAATGCTTTCGCCATGGGGAGAGAGGAAGCAAGCACCTTCCCGAGCTTACCCTGCTGGAATGGTATACGGCGGGGGATCATTATCTTGATATGATGGTGCAATGTGAAGACCTGATCGGGTTTGTCGGTAAATGTACCCGGGCGGACATCGGTCTGGTTTTCCAGGGCCGGAACATTGATTTGAAAGTCCCATGGCACCGGGTTACGGTGGAAGAGGCATTTGATCGCTACGCGTCCCTTTCCATGGAGCGAGCTCTAAGTGAGAATCGCTTCGATGAGATGATGGGATGTGAGATCGAACCGATGCTGGGATGGGACAGGCCGGTGTTTCTCTATGATTACCCGGCCCGTCTGGGGGCCCTGGCAAGGTTGAAACCATCGGACCATCGATATGCGGAAAGATTTGAGCTTTACATCGGCGGGCTGGAACTGTGCAATGCCTTTACCGAGCTGACCGACCCTGTTGAACAGAAAACCCGTTTTTTGCATGAGGCGGAAATTCGAAAAGCTGCCGGGAAGCAGGACTATCCCCTGCCTGAAAAATTTCTTAAATCCCTTTCTTTCATGCCTGAAGCCGCGGGTAACGCCCTGGGCATCGACCGGTTGGTCATGCTGATGGCAGACACTAAAACCATCGACGATGTGGTCGCTTTCACGCCGGAAGAACTATAGACATCGATTTTGGTACCCCGCCGTACAGAAGCGAAACATCAGGATGCCGAGCCCCATGATGAGGGCGCCGGCGGTAAAAGCGTGTTGAAGCTTCACCCAATCCATCAGGACACCCGCCAAAAGGGCACCGCTCATCATCCCGAAGCTGTGGCCCATGGTGAGGAGCGACATCACCGACCCCATGGCATTGGCCCGGTTGCCTTTTACGACGGCCATGGCCATGAGTGCCGGCATGGCGATGCCGCCGCCCAATCCGAACAGGAGATTCGCCGCAAACAGATCCCAGAATCCTCGGGCCCATTCAAAAGAGAGAATAGCGCAACCGACGATGATACCGCCTGTCGTCACCATTGCCTTTCGGTTCACCCGGTCTGCGAGCCAGCCCATGGGGGTGTTTATGAGCCCGGAAACGAAAACACCCAGCATGACCAGTATGCCGATGGAGGCACTTGACAAGGAAAATTGGGTATCGGCAAATATCGGAAGAAAGCCCCAGATAATTCCGATACAAGCGGTGAATGTTAACCGGAATAGAAAAAGACCCGCAATCTCCCGATCTGTCAACAACCGCATCCAGGCCACGGATTTTTTTCGATTCGTCACCCCGGCTTCGTACCGGGTCGGGGGCAAAAAGAAAATGCTCAAAAGGCAACCGACAAAGGCAAGAGCTCCCATACAGGCAAAGGCGGCATCTATGCTATACCAATCCCTGATGGCGCCTCCCATGAGCGGGCCCAGGCTAAGGCCCAGGAACACCGACATATTGAACAGGCCCATGGAAAACCCTTCGCTTCCGTCTGGCGTGATATCCCCTACATACGCCTGGATCACCGGCATGATCATTGCGGAAGCGATTCCCTGTATGAACCGGATGGCGATGAGCGATTCGATGGTTTCGGACCAGACGAAAACCAGTGAAATGGCGGCATAGGCGAACAGACCTGCAACAATAAACGGCTTTCTCCCCTTCCGATCGGACCATCTCCCGAAATAGGGCAGGAAAAAGGTCCTGGAGAGAGCAAATGCGCCAAATATCAAACCGATATAGATTCCACCTGCCCCCAAATCATGTGCGTATACCGGCAGCAGGGGGACCACGATGCCCACCCCCGTTACCGTTGAAAACAGGGAAAAAAACAGTGTGGCGAAGATTTTACGGTTGCGTTCTTCCATAGGGGTCCGTGTGATAACGGGTTCTTATCACCCGATCGGAAGGATCACAAGACACTTTTGCCGTATCCTGTCATTCTTCACCCTCGAACCTTTCCTCCTTCCAGGGGTCGGCGCTGTTGCTGTATCCCCCGCTTTCGTAGAAACCGGGTTCGTCTTCCGCAGTGAAGCGGATTCCTTCGACCCATTTGGCGCTTTTCCAGAAATAAAGATCCGGCACCAGGGAGCGAAAAGGGGCGCCGTGGGCAATGGGCAGGGGGGCACCCTGAAAGGTGTCGGCCAGGATCACATTGGCTTTCCGGGCTTCGGCCATGGGGATGTTGCTGGTATAATCCTCCGGCGACTCAAAGATCACAAAACCGGCATTGGTTCGGACCTTTGCCAGTGCCATCAGGGAGGTCAGCGGAATGCCGCCCCACTGGGTGTCCAGCAGGGACCAACCGGTGACACAGTGAACGTCGCAGGTCAGCTCGACCCGGTCGATCTCTTTTAACCGATCCAAAGACAGCGACATCGGGTTGTCAACTTCGCCGGAAATCTTCAGCCGCCATGTTGGCTCGAATCCGGTCCCCGGCGTGCCGCCCATGTCCTGAAGCACCTTGACGGCCCTCTGTCCGGGAGGGATTTTCAGCCGGCCGTCCGGCCGAAGGGTGCCTGCGATCTTCCTGTTTTCCTGTGCGGATAGCTTATAAAAGGTGCCGGGAAGACCGATGCTCACCATCGATCCCCCGGCAACGGCAACAAACTCGCGTCGTGTCATTTTCTTTTTCATGTTTTAAACATACGACCTTTCCCGGCCGGGGCAAGTTATCCGGTGAATGTATGGTGCTCTTCAACCTTGATTTACAGGCTGAAAGGACGCCAGTGCATCCCTCACCCCTTCGACAAGGTATAGCGCTTTTTCCCCGATTTGATGAAGCTGAGAATGGGGATTACCGGGGAACAGGTCCCTGATCCCCCGCGGGATCTCCAACTGAACACCCTTTCCACATCGGCAGCGGTTGCAAAGGTTGTCGGGATGAACGCCCTTCAGGCCGGTAGCAGATGCTATTTCCGCTTTCAACCCCCGACTTTGAAGGCAACTACGAATGAGCCCCCCGAGCACATCGTGCCGGCCGCCGATGGCGATCGTTTCTTCCCTGTTCCGGCTCCCGTGGATCACGATGGCGATTTCAACGCCCTTCACGATATCAAGCGCAACGGGTTCATCGAACCGGGTGCTGGTTATGTGAAGCGCCCCGTTGCCGTTATTTTTAATCCCCCTGAAGGCGTAAAAGGTATGTTCTGTTCCGGCGATGGCGTCAGCGATGATATCGGTGCCCGGTTCTATAAGGCCGCCGTGGGGGGCCAGGATAGCAATTTTCGATCTACCGGCCCGAGTCAGGATTTCGTAATCTCGCCCTTCCCTTTCCCGGTGCCGCAATTCTGAAAATGTGTGGTATCGGTCTGACATGGCTGTTATTGGCAATGACCATCGCCGATTTTAAGCATTCCTGACGGCGGGAGCTTTAAAATTCTAAAATATTTATTTAAATTTAGATCTGAACTCTCCGGTATCACCGGATAGTTGGGCCCACCTAAAAGAAAAAGCCCCTTCCGAACAATTGGCGGACAGGGGCTTTTCGATCGTATCGATTGTTAGATCAAGTCGGCGCGCCCACCTTGTCCCTTATATCCGCCATGATCCTTTGCGCCGTGTCGTGCAGCTCTTTTTTCTTGGGCAGCAGGTTTGCCTCATCCACCGGATAGTGGAGCTGGATGTGAAACCGGAGCGCGTTGGAGGTTCCGGACGGCCGGATGGTCAGATGATTCAAGGGTTCCGGGTCATCGTAGAAATTGAAGAAAAACCGAACCCCTTCATCGGGAAATTGAAAATCGTGGGTCTTGGTATAGATATGGTCATATTTGCCGGTACGGTAGATGGACGCCGATGAGACGGGAACGCCCCCGATTTCGAGACCGCCGGCCAGAGCCAGTTGATGCAGCCCAAGCGCCCTTCTCAGGATCGCCTTCTTGATCCGGTTGCCCTCGATGCCCGGGTATTCTCCGTCCAGGGGATCCGGTTCGTAGAGGTTGACAAAAAGACCGATGTCGGGGTCCAGGTAGATATTTTTGTCAACCATTTCAAAAATACTGGTGCCATGCTGCTTGGCCCACTGGGCGATCTCGGCCACCAGCACCGATGCAAAGGTCCCGTCCTTGTCGCGGACGTGGCCCTTGACACCCAGGGAGTATTCATCTTCGGGTGGAAAACCGAGGAGGGAAAATCCGTTGCTTTGCTCCATGGCGGCCAGATTGTAGGAACGCTCCGTATCGAACATGCCGAGGGTGTCGCAGATGAACGGATGACAATCCTCTGTGGCATCTTTTCTGCCCTCGATGAGACCTTGGACGCTGGATTCAAGTGAGCCGTTCCAGGTGTCCCGGACGCCGGCGGATAGGGCGGCGAACCCCACCCATGTTTTGATCACGCCGAAACCGTGTTTCCGGGCCAGCCGGACACTGCTGTCCGAGGTGGTATGGGACAGCACGATGAACGTTTTTTCAGGATCCAGCGCTTTGTCAAAGTTCACCCGGTACCAGAGAATCAGCCCCCACATGTCGTCTGCGGGCATCAGCATATAATCCTTATAATTGTAGAGAAACTGCTGCTTTTCGGGAATTTTGACCACAACGCCGCACCGGTCCGCATCGGGATCCGTACCGATGAGAATATCGGTGTTTTCCCACTGGCCGGGATGCTCCTGTTTGAATGCGGCAACGGCGACCTCGGCCGCCCGGGGGTCCCCGGGATCCGGTTGCTGCTCATTACCCGGCTCGCTCGAAAAAGAGGGAAAGAGCCCGTCCAGCTCGCTCAAACCGTTGTGGGTGATCATTTTCACATCCTGAAACCCGATCTCATTCAGCAGCCGGGGAACGGCAACCCGGCCAGCACCGTGAAAAGGACAGAAGGCGATGGCAAGCTCGTTGCCCGCCGTCACCTTTTCGTCAAACAGCAGGAAGGATTTGATGTGGTCGCGATGGGCCTTGTGAAGATCCATCACCTCGCAGCCGTGGTATTCAACCCCGTCGATCTTCCCGCCGCCGCCCAGAAAGACCAACTGGCCCGCCGGAGCCTGGGAAAGGGGTGTCATGCGGATATCCTCCGGTTTCGAGTTGAGGATAAACTTGCCGTACAACTCCTTTCTCTCTGCCGGATCAAACTGGGATCCGTTGCCGCAGGAAAGCTTATATCCGTTATACCGGTAATCGTTATGGCTGGCTGATATCAAAATCCCCATGTCTGCCTTGATCTCCTCGTAGGGAATGGCAAAGGTCACTTCGGGGTATGGACAGGGAGAATCGAACAGATAGACGCGATAACCGTAAGCCAGAAAAAGCTCCGCGATGATCCTGGCGAAGTCTGCACCGCGCACCCGACTGTCGTATCCGATGACAATCTTGCCAAAGCCCTTTTCCAGACCGAATTTTGCCACGCCGGCGGATGTGATCAGCAACACCACGTTGTTCAGCGTATTGGTGCCCTTCAGGAAAGGGGCGTCTATGCCCTCCGCCTTCATCATTTCGATGGCGGCCTTGTCTGCGGCCATCAATCCCCGGATACCCCCCGTGCCGAAATCCATCTTTTTCCAGAAGGCATTGATGAGATCTTCCCACCTTTCTTTGAGGATCGCATCGGAGATCCCCCGTTTCAAATGGGGCGACACCTCGTCAATCCGCCGGTTTCTCAACCACTCCTCGATATGGGTAAAAGTGTTGGTCTGGGCATTTTTACAGGTTTGTGCATCGATCTTACCGTCGGCAAGGGCCGTGTCCAGCCACCGGCTGACCCCCGCCCGCGCCCTTTTTACCAGATCGTCAATGTCCAGCATGGCGGTTGAAACCGGTTTCCCATCCATGTTATCCTTTGTTTGCATCATCTTCCTCCCTATCTATCCTGTTATGACCTGTGAGGCCGGGATTTTTTTATCCACCGGCTGCGGGATTCCCGGGTATCTTCAAAAACGCTTTCGAACAACCGGGATTGTGCTTCCGTAAAGGAGGCACCCCGCCGGTTCATGACGATTCGGGCGGTCTCCATGGCGCTTTTCAACCGCACGGTGCTTCTCAGGGCATCATTTCCCCACCCGAAACTGGGGATCTCTTTCTCCAGAATCAGGCTGTCCCCGAACAGGTTGGACGAAAAACCGATGACCGAACCGGTGTTGAGGGTCATTCCGATCCCGATCTTGGTATGGTCGCCGATAAACGATCCGATTTTCATCTGTCCGGTTTCGACAACAGAGCCGTTTTGCCTGATCTTAATATCTCCGTAATTATTCGCCAGATCCGAGTTTGTCGTCAAAGCTCCCAGGTTGACCCATTGACCGATGTAGGCGTGTCCGATAAAGCCCTCATGATACTTGTTCGTATTACCGATGATGATGGTGGCTTCCACCTCCCCGCCGATTCTGCATCCGGGGCCGAAGGAGGATCCGCCGGTGACCTTGCCCCCCACCAGTTTACACCCGTTTCCCACGAATGCCGGGCCCTCCAGAAAGGTCAATGGCTTGATGTCGACCCCTTTTCCGATAATCACCGGTCCGTTTCGGGCATCGATCACAGAGCCGGCATCACCGGAAAAAGCGTCTCCGGTAAACAGCGCATCTTTCCCGTAGCTGTGGGTATCACCGGTTTCAATATCACCCATACGATCCTGATAATACTCTTCAAAATCGGATTGAATCAGATTTTCGTTTTCATTGACAGGCTCCCATATATGGGAAAAGGTCAGGATGTCAACCTGCTGAGAGCTCCCCGCGAGTGCTATGATCCGTTCCGTCGATTCCGGGGAAAAAACATCTAGGGTTTTCCCGGATGGGTCCAACAATTCCCTCACCTTTATCGGGGGAAGGATCGCGGCAACCAGCCGATCATTTTTAAGATAGGCGACGGGTCCGTCGGCTCGCTTCAGTTCGCTGACGAATTCCCGGTCGGCCATGCAAAAAACAGTGCTGCCGTTGATGAGAACCACCTTCCTCCGGACCTCTTCATCCATACGGGTCAATTCTTCGGCGGTGATGGGATGGTGAGGATCGGCAAGGTGAGGACGGCAGGTGGTGAAAATATCAACTTCATGGAAATGGTGACGAATACGATCGAGATTGGTTTTTGTGCCGGCCAGCAGGTCAAAGGTGGGATGGCTCAGGGACAGCGGGTAGAACCGGTCGTAGTGCTCATCTTCGAAAACGATCACATGTCTGTTCTGCAAAGTTATCATCCTTTCCTTAAGTGCTGTCAGGCCAGAGACCAGATCAGGGCGCCCAGACCCACCAGCAGGCAGTAAGGTGAAAAGTGATAGAGTTTTCCCTTTTTGACGATCTTCAGCAATAATATCAGTGCGGCATATCCCACGATGCCAGAGACCACAGCACCGATGATGATGATACCAGGGGCGATGGCGGTCTGCATGTCGGGGGAACCCATGCTCAACAGCAACGCGCCCAAAATCGCAGGGATGGATAACAGAAAAGAGAATCGGCCCGCCAGTTCCCGGTCGATACCGAGAAAAAGGGCCAGGGAAATGGTGGCCCCTGAACGGGAGATGCCCGGCATGATGGCCATACCCTGTATCAACCCGATGAGCAGGGCGTCGGTGATCCGCATCTCCAAAACGGGTCGACCTTCTGTTTTTTTAAGGCGCGTCAACCACAGCAGCATGCCTGTGACCAGCAGCATGATACCGACGATCCAAAGGGCACCGAAAATATGTTCCACGATGTTCTTGAACAAGAGACCGAGAACCGCTGTCGGAATACTTCCGATAACGATCAAACCGGCAAGGCGAATATCCCTGTTTTCATGATACAACCGCTTCCAACCACCTGAACTTCTAACCAGAACAGGCAACTCAATCAAGGATTTCAAGATGGAAAATATGCTTTGGCGAAAGATGACACAGACCGCTAAAAGCGTTCCCACATGAAGGCTGATATCGAATAGCAGTTCCGGTTCTTTGAGCCCGAAAAAATTCTGGAGCAGCACCAAATGTCCCGAACTGCTCACCGGGAGAAATTCGGTCAGTCCCTGAATGATTCCCAGCGAAACCGCCTGGAACAGATTCAATGATATGCTCCTATCGTTGTTTTAGGGCGCTGCGGCCCGGCCCTATCCCTTAACCACGGCAATGGGGCGGAGGCGGGCCACTTTTCTGGAAATACCCGAACGATGAACGACCTCCACCACCTGGGAGATCTCCTTGTATGCGTCGGGCATCTCTTCGGCCATGGTGTGCCGCCCGGTCCATCGCACCAGAATTCCCCTGTCTTCCAGTTCCCGCTGGATGGCCCGGCCTTTGGCCCTTTTTTTCGCGGCTTTCCGGCTAAGTACGCGTCCCGCGCCATGACAGGTAGAGCCGAAGGTTTCCGCCATGGCGCGCTCCGTTCCGGCCAGTACATAGGATGCGGTGCCCATGTCACCGGGTATGATTACCGGCTGTCCCACACTTCGGTATGCCCGGCAGACCGCCTTATGCCCAGGTGGAAAGGAACGTGTGGCGCCTTTCCGGTGGACGCAGACCCATCGTTTTTGACCATCGATGACATGTTCCTCCCGTTTGGCAATATTATGGCATACATCGTAAACCAGGTCCATGGAAAGGGATGCCGGGCCGATGCCCAGCACGTGCATGAATACCTTCCGTGCCTGGTGCAGAAGGATCTGACGGTTGGCCCACGCATAATTGGCGGCACAAGCCATGGCGTTGTAATATTGTTGACCTTCATCCGATTGAATGCCGGCGCACGCCAGTTGGCGATCCGGAAGCTTGAATTGGAGCTTGTGAGATTGTTTCGCCATCCGGAATAGAAAATCATCGCAGACCTGATATCCGAAGCCACGGGATCCGGTGTGGAGCATGAGGGTGATCTGGTTTTCAAAGAGACCGAATGCAGCGGCCGCCTCGGCATCATGGATCCTTTCCACCACACCCACCTCCAGGAAATGGTTGCCGGAACCCAGGGTGCCAAGCTGCCTTTTCCCCCTTTCAAGAGCCCGGTCGCTTACCGCCGCCGGGTCTGCATTCAGCATTCTTCCCGCATCTTCCGTATGATCCAGGTCCCGGTCCTCCCCGTATCCCCGGCTCACCGCCCAGAGGCTGCCATTTTTAAGAACTTTTTTCTCTTCGGACCGGGTCAGCTTTATCGTTCCGGTGGAGCCGACGCCGCAGGGGATTCTCCGGTAGAGCGAATCCACCAATTCCCGCAGTCTTGGCCGGACCTCTTTCTCTACAAGAGAGGTGGACGCCAGCCGGACACCGCAGTTGATATCGTACCCGACGCCACCGGGAGAAATGATGCCGGTTTCCCAATCAAAGGCGGCCACGCCGCCGATGGGGAAACCGTATCCCCAATGCATGTCCGGCATGGCCAGGGAGGCTTTGAGTATACCCGGCAACCTGGCCACATTGGCCACCTGCGTGAGAGGCTCGTTGTGACCGGTGCCCCCGATCATCTCTTTGCCGGCATAGACGATACCGGGAACCCGCATTCCCGATTCTTTCTGAATTTCCCAGCGATATGGGTCTATCTGTCGAATTTCCATAGTCTCACACATCAAACACGATGGTTGCTTCCCATCCGTCCCGGTTTTGGGTGATCCGGATTTGGTGGTAGGTGACCGCCTTGATCTCAGCTCGGATCTCATGCCGCTTTTCATCAAAGGGATCAACCATTACCAAAGCGCCCAGGCCTTTGCGTGAAAGCCGATCTATCCGGACCGATTTGACCAGCGTTTCTTTTCCATTCCATTGGTACAACAGTTCCCGTAGCCAGTTCACCATTAGATCCGCCCGGTCCGTCCCCTCGATCCGGATTTTTTGAGATATTTTTCCTTGCAGCCGCCCCCTGTCCGTGATCCGATCAAACATGGCAACCGCCGCGTTTTCATACAGATCCTGTGCAGACCTTCCGTAGACCCGCAGCGCCAGATCCGCCGTGTGGTCGATCCATTGGTATTTTCTTGAATCCTTGCACATCGGTATAGAGATGGTGGCAGCTGTTTTTTTTAGAACGCCTTTACTCAATCCGTACCGGTCACCTCATAATATATAGAGCATTTCCGGTTAGGCAAAGGGGGCGGTCGATAAAAATCGGTGAATTTTGCCAAAACTGTCTCCCATGAAGGTCAGACCTCCGAAACCCGGCCAGTATGTTCCGTATTGTATCCCCCCAGGGCATTGACGCGCCTTTTGAATTCCGCGGAGTTGATGATCGTAAGCAGCATTTGGACGTTGTCGGATTCAAAGTAAATTTCGGGAATGACGAGGTCGTATTGTTCCGTAACCACCGGTATAAATTCGAGGTCCAGTGCTTTTGCCGCCGCATAGATGCCCAGCCCTGCATCCACCGTACCGGAAAGGACCGCCACGGCTACCGACATGTGGGTGAACTCTTCCAGGCCATACCCTGAAATATCAGCCGGGTCGATTTTCAATTCCCTGAGCTTGTAGTCGAGCAGAATACGGGTGCCGGATCCGCCCTGCCGGTTGATAAAGGTGACATCAGGGCGGGCCAGGTCTTCTATTCCTTTGATTCCTTTGGGATTTCCCCGGGCGATGATCAAGCCCTGGGATCGGTATACCAGATTGACGAGCCGAACGGGCATTCCCGGAAGCACCCTTTTGATGTAGGGGCGGTTGTAGGCGCCCGTCTCCGTGTCCAGGAGATGGGATCCGGCCAGGTGGCAGCCCCCTTTTTTAAGGGCCACCAATCCGCCCATGCTGCCCACATGGCTCGATGAGAGCGTCAGATTGCCGGTGAACGCTTTGACCAGGTCCGCCAATACGTCGAGGGTGTTGTCGTGGCTTCCCACGACCACGATGGTATTGCTGACCGCCGACAATGGGCGCAATAGTTCGGCGTCCGCGGACTCCCCCTCCCGTATCCCCTCCATATGGTTGGGTATGCGGAGAATCCCGTCCGCTTCGGTGATGGAGGTGATACAACCCGCTGCCCGCGGCAGGGGCGTGGCTACGATCCGGCTTCCGATTTTGCCCAGTTTGACCCGGACAAATTCCTCAATACCCAGCTTGGATGCGATCTTGCGGGTGGGTTCCACTTGAATCTTCGATCGTTGCCCTTCCGGAAGGCCCAGCATTTTCAGGATCATTGGGCGCACGAACTGCTCAAAAGCAATGATGGCGGATACCGGATAACCGGGGATGCCGTAAACCGGTTTACCTGCGATATCTCCTATGATTACTGGTTTTCCGGGCATGATGGTGACACCGTGCACCAGGATTTCACCCAGAGCCGTGATGACGGGTTTGGAAAAATCCGCCGATCCTGCGGATGAGCCTCCTCCGATGAGCACCATATCGAAATCGGCCGCAACGGCCGCTTCCACGGCCAGACGGATCTTGTCAGGATCATCCATCAGCATGTCGTGGCGGACATAAACGGCGCCGCAGGACTCGGCCAGCTTGCCCAGTACAAAGGAATTGGTTTCAAAAATTTGACCCGGTTTCAGGTCTGACGAACCCTCCGATTGCCAGTCCACAAGCTCAGAACCTGTCGGAATGATCAGGATTTTCGGTTTTTTCCGGACGTTTACGGTAAAGACTCCCCCGGAAAGCAGCGCCCCCAGGCAATAAGGGGTGATCCGATGATTTCTGGCGAAAAGGAGCTCCGTGGCCACGATATCCTCGCCCACTTTGCGCACATTCTGCCATGGAAATGCAGGCGCTTCGATCTCTACACGGGTATCATCCAGAACGTTGATATGTTCGATCATGATCACTGCATCGCAATTTTCCGGCATCACGTGGCCGGTATTCAGATAGAATGCATCCCGTCCGATTTCAAGTACCAGGGGATGGGTCTCGCCGGCGCCAAAAGTCTTTTCCGCTTTCACGGCAATGCCATCCATGGCCGCGGAATGGAAATGCGGTGAGGAGGCTGCCGCCGCCACAGGTCCAGCCAGCACCCGGCCCACCGCATCCGGTGTCGGCACCGCTTCGCCCCGGCAGAGGGCGATTTTGTCAAAGTGTTTGAAGAGGAGGTCCCGGGCATCCTCAAGGGTTTTCATTTTCAAATAAACATTTCGTTTATGATCCATCAGTGTGCCTTTACTTAATTATTCAGGGTGTTTAGGTGGAAACCAGGGGCGCGGAATGATCAGGTCAGGGGCAGTACCGTTACCTCGGCACCCTTGTCCAGCCCTTCGGTGTTCATCCCGATCTCAATCAGCCCGTCCGCTTTGACCATGGTATTGAGCAGGGCCGATTTTCCCAGCACCGGTTCCGCCCAAAGGATCCCATCTGCTTCTTTGAGCCGAATGCGGACGTAATCGATACGGCCTTGGGAGGATGACACATTTCGAGTGAGCCTTGCCGGAAGTTCGAAATGATCTCCCGAGATGCCTGTCCGGCCGCAGAGCCGGTGGATAAAAGGTTTGACGATTCGCGAAAACACCACCATGGCGGAGACCACATGGCCGGGCAGTCCCCACACCATTTTTCTTCCCGCTCGTGCCAGGATGGTGGGTTTTCCGGGACTGATGGGTATGCCATGCGCCAGCACCGCGGCCTCGGGCAGGCGGTCTATTACCTGGATGGTGAAATCACGCGTGCCCACTGAACTGCCCCCGGACAGAAGGATCATGTCGGCCTGTTCGAGTGCCCGGGAACAGGTAGCGAAAAGCGCATCAAAATCATCCCGGACAATCCCCATGGCAAGGGGTGTAGCCCCCGATTTTTGGATCATGGCAGAGAGGGTATAGGTGTTCACATCACGGATTTTTCCGGGTCCGGGCGTTTCCCCGACAGGCACAATTTCATCCCCGGTGGAGATGACGGCCACCCGGGGCTTTTTGTATACGCATGCCGCGGTCTGTCCGAAAGCCGCCAGAAGTCCCGTTTCGGAAGGGCCCAGCACCGTCCCTTTTTCCAGAACGATTTCCGATCGTTTAAAATCCTCGCCCGGTTCGATGGTGTGCTGACCCGGGGCAACGCTCCGATACGCCTCTATCATCGTATCGTCCACGGTTTCCGCGTGTTCGATCATGACGACACTGTCGGCACCCTGGGGCAGCATACCCCCTGTTGAGATCCTGGCCGCCTCTCCGGGGGCAATGGAAAATGGCGGGGCTTTCCCCATTTCCACTACGCCTTTCACCGTCAAATAAGCGGGGTTGCCCTCGCTAGCGCCAAAGGTTGAAGCGGCGCGGACGGCATACCCGTCCATGGTGGCCCGATAAAAATCGGGCAGATCCGAATCCGACGTCATATCCACGCCCTGTATCCTGTCCGCCGCTTGGGAAAGCGGAACCTGTTCGGTTTCCAGCGGGACCAATTCGGCAGCATATGCCAGTACTTTTTCGAGTTCGGTTACCTTAAAAAACGCTTGGGTCATTATTTTCGCCTGTCTTTTATCAACAATTTACAAAAGCCCCGTTCACAGGGCAACAAAGGCTTTAATTGGTACCATAAAGTCGGCGACAGTTCAAACAGATCCAGGATCTGCCGGCCGGCTCACAAGGTGCCGATCAGATTTAGATACGGGCCGCAACCATGGGAATGACGGCTTTGCTCTGCCGGACCACCAATGGGTCATATGAGGGAGGATTTAGCATCGGGGGCAAGATGTTTCGGCCGGAGGCTTCCATCTTCTCAGGATGGCATGTTCGGGAAGAGAACACCCCTCCCGGAATGATAATGAGAGGGTTGTGCCGCATTGCGATACGGGGATGAGAGTGCCGCCGGCGTCCATGATCTTTTCCACACACACCGATCCGGTGGTCATCCCCGGGCCGATCCACTCCACATGCTCATCCGCGGAGAACGGGTTTTTTACGTTGACGGTGTGAATCGGTCCGGAAACCCTTGTGATGATGCCGAGAATTTCGCTGGTACCGACGGTAGCGTTGTGTGTCTGCAGGGAATCTGGGGCTCCATGGGGATATCCGAAGGCAAATCCCGTCGAATAGGGCCTGTGGCTGACCGCATCCAGCTCCCGGAGCCAATCGGGGTCGGTTTCATAGCCATCGGGATCCCGGACATACCGGTCGAGGGCCGCCCGATAAACCCGCGTGACCGTGGCGACATAGTAGTCACTTTTCATTCGTCCCTCCACCTTCAGGGCGTGGGCACCGCTTTTTACCAGCATTGGAACATAGTCGATCAGGCAAAGGTCCTTTGAGCCGAGGAAAATGGTCTGCCGGCCGGTTTCGAATACGGTGAGGGTCTCCCCCGGATGTTTCTGCTCCACGAGCTGCCACTCCCAACGGCAGGAGTGCTTGCAGTTTCCCCGGGATCCGCTGTGCCCGCAAAGGTGTGCGGACAGCAGACACCTGCCGGAAATCGCCACACACATTGCGCCATGGACGAAGATCTCCACTTCCACGCCGCTTTTTCCGGCAATCTCGCCGGCATGGGCGAGGGTGCATTCCCGGGACAGGACCACCCGTGTTGCCCCGGCACGTTTCCAGAAATCCGCTGCAGGTGCGTTTGACGTACTCGCCTGGGTCGAGATGTGAATCGGCAGGCCGGGCCGTCGCTGTTGTACACGGGCCATCGCCCCCGGATCCGAAACGATCACCGCATCGAAGGGGATCTCCGCAGTTTCGGCCAGCCATCGATCCAGCGCCTGGATATCATTTTCGAACATCAGGGTGTTGATGGCCACATATATTCTTTTATCATGCCCATGGGTGTAGGCAACGGCTTCGGACAGGGCGTCCGGTGAAAAGGCGGCCCTGTCCGGCCGCATGGAAAACCCGGCGGCGCCGACGTAAACCGCATCGGCCCCGTAGGCCAGAGCCGTTCGAAGTTTTGATCGATTGCCGGCGGGCACCAGCAGTTCCGGTAGTGCTTCCGTCATCCTTATTCCCGAGTTGTCGTTAGATTAGTGCCCATTAATGATAACCGGACAAACACTAGATTAACCGTGCCTCATTGAAAGCTTTTCAAACATTATCACAAGCCCGGTGCAAAGGACATAGAGAGATTCGATATTCAGGTTTTCCTCCACTTTGGTGTCGAAAAAGATATTGAGGGTTGACTCTAGACCATCTTCCGGTCTCCAATAGCAGATCAGGATCGGCACCTTGGGCAGTGGATACAGTACCAATGAAATATCGGCGGCATAATGGTTTTCCACCTGTCGACCGTTGAACAGGTGAATCATATCTTCAAAAAGATCGGTATAGGTGTCGGCTACTTTTTTCAGCGGTTTCTCACATCTCTGTCCGAACAACCGATACCATTTTCTGCCTCCCGGAAGTTCTCTGAGGGGCACCCATTTCCCGGAAACCGGCGTACCGGCTCCGTGTAGGATGTAATGGTATACCGGGCCGGTGATCCATCCGTGAACATGGATATCGGTGGCGATGTTCCCGTCTTTATCCACGCTGAAGTTTTTGCCGAGGCATTTGACCGTCAATCGGGTCTCCGATGCAGTTGCGCCCAGCTTTGCAGCAGCCGCCGGGAAATCGACCTCGGCGATTTTTTCTTTAAGCCGATTCAAATCCGCCTGCTGAGTGGCAGCCCGGTCCGACTGGCGACGCTCTGGGGCGGCATAGGTTTCCAGGGTCTCTTTATCCAGATGCGGACAGCCTGAAAGTGCTCTTTCCCCTTTAAAGACGGCAGCGGCAAAGGCCATGCACGCCGCCATGCCGCACTCCCTGCAATTGGATTTGGCAAGCAGTTTATACACATCGATGGCGCTTTTCAATTCTGCCACGGGGCAAACTCCTTTCAGGCCGGTCTGGGGGACCTGATTTGGTAAATAGCGATGTTATTTTGTTATTGGTGAGGGATTTTATAGATGGGACCGGGTTCAAAAACAATCGCCCATTCGGGCGATTTTCATATAAAATACGTATCTATTTTTCGGAACGATAACCCAAAAGAAGGTAAAAGGATGATCGCCCGGGAACAGCTCCCCGGGCTCTATTTGCGGCGACCTTTTTTTGGGTTATCGTTCCGCTATTTTTAAGAGGGGTTTTCCGCCGCCCTTAGTAGCCGAAGCGGCGCAGCGCTTTGGTATCACGGCTCCAGTTTTTCTGAACCCGGACGAACAGTTTCAGAAATACCCGCGACCCCAGCATCCGTTCGATATCCTCCCTTGAATCCTGTCCGATCTGCTTTAGCTTGGCACCCTTTTTCCCGATGATAATCCCTTTTTGAGATTTGCGTTCTACATGGATGGTGGCATCAATTTTCACCAGGTTTCCGGCCCCCTTCTCTTTGAAGGACTCCACCGTCACCGCCACGGCATAAGGGATCTCATCCCCGGTCAGCCGGAACACCTTTTCCCGGATGATTTCCGCAGCGATAAATCGTTCCGGCAGGTCGGTGAGGGCATCTTCGGGAAAAAAAGGGGGTCCCGTGGGAAGGGTTTTCTCCATGGCGGACAGAAGATCCTCAACCTGCTCCCCTTGCCGGGCGGAGACCGGAACGATGTCGCTGAAATCATAGGTTGACGCCAGACGCTCAATCTCTTTCAGAATGACGGCGTTCTCCACTATATCCGATTTATTCAGGGCCAGCACCACCGGTCGGTTTTGGGCCTTGAGCTTTTGGATCAGGATGGCTTCGGATTCCGGATCCGGTTCGGAAAGGTCCGACATGAGCAGTATCATATCCGCTTCACCCAGGGCGGACACCGCCACGTCCACGATACGGACGTTCAACGGTTTTTTGGCCTTGTGCACACCAGGTGTATCCATAAACACCATTTGATACGACGGCCGGTGCAGCACCCCCAGTATCCGGTTGCGGGTGGTCTGCGGTTTTTTTGAGGTGATAGAAATTTTCTCGCCGAGAAGCCGGTTCATCAATGTCGATTTGCCCACATTGGGAGCCCCGATGATGGCGATGAATCCTGATTTGAAATCTCCATAGCGGTTGTCCATGATATTCAACGGTTTGTCCTTTTGCGGTGCCCTATCGAAAGAGAGTTATCGGGTTTCTGGATGCCGGCTGGAGTCGGCTGAAAAAACCCGGGAGAGGGTGCTTCCGGAAACCAGTTTATCGCCGGCACGGGTCTGGGTTTTCGATGGTTCTGGCGAGACAAGCTGAGCCTGTCTCTGGATGTTGCTGTGGCCCTGGACAAAGCGGATACTACAGATGCCGGTGACGGGAAGGTGCATTTTAATCTGCTGGTCAGATATTAAGCGCGATCAACTTATCGATAGCTTCCCATACGGCATCTCTTCCTTTCCCCGTTTTGGCGGAAAACATCAACAGCGATTCCCTCCCCACCATCAGGTTGCCTGCGATGAGATCCATCTGCTTTTTCTGTTTGGTTTTGGAGAGCTTATCCGATTTGG
>CAZWAE010000038.1:0-4720 GCA_964631805.1 uncultured Desulfobacteraceae bacterium
CTGCCTTAGAGCTTAAATCTGGTTGATAGTTGTCCAGACGATGGGGTCCACCGCCGATATACTTGGCTGTGAGCCAGAAGATTTATGGGAAGGAGTCGAATTAAAAGGTTCTACAACCTTTATTTCAGAAGCTCATGGTGCCTCTCTATGTTTTTCTTTTTAACTCACACTTCGCCAGCGTTGCGGCTATTCCCCTGTCCGTCCTCCTGTATCGACGATTAGCCCGACACGATATCGTACCCGTTTGATTTGTAGCCCCTTGTCTTTTTGATATGGAATGTCAGCATGCGGCTTTCATAAGTTTCCACCTGTTTTTGCAAATGGGCCTTGGCATTTCGAAACTCGGCACTTTGAAGGTTTCGGATCAGATTTTCGATATCCGTTGCCCTTCCTTCGCAAATGATTCTGGGACCCTCTCCGATGAGGACCTCCCATTCACGGGCCACGGTAATTCCCAGTTTCTCGAGTGTCGGGTAAAATATCTCTTCGACGCATCGTTCGTAGTCGGCCTGCTTGTCCCCGGCCACATCCCACATCTGGTTGAATTTGACGGTATCTTCTTTGATGTCCGCGGAATAGGTGTCCATTTTGCCGGAGTTGACCAGCACCTTCGTTTTGTAGCGTGTGACGTAGTTGAGCAGTTCCGCTTTAAGAATTCTATACTTTTTATGCTTCAGGGCCCTTTCCAGACAATCCAGATCATTGCTGATGGTTTCGAAGATGATCTCGCTGTAGCCGCCGATAAGAACGGTCCACCCGGCCACCGTATGCATGCCCAATTGGTTTATTTTGGGAATAAACCGTTTCAGCATGAATTTACCGTAGTCATCCTTTCTCTCCTGGATAATCGTCCAATAATGATTGAGCTTGACTGGCATGGTTGGGCCCTCCTTGTCGTCACATTAAGGGTTGGCGGACAATATCCCTCTCCTGGGAATCTGAACGTTACCATGAATGCATTGATAAGGGTCGGCTGTCATCAGGAACAGAACGGCGACGGTTCAGGAGAACTGTGATCTTATCGGGCCACGGGCACTTAAGATTCACTCAACAATCAGTTCGGGTTGCGTTTGAGGTCATGGTGAGCATCGAAATCGTATTGACACTGGTCCGGGAAAAAGACGGACGAATACATGTGACAATGTAAGAGTACCATACCGCATCCGTATAAAATGTTCAATTGCTTTAAAGCGAATCCTAAGGGTTCGCGCAAAAATAAATTGACAGATTTAGGTGTTCAGGCGCCCGGTTGGCAAGGCGCGAAAGCGCAGGAATATCTGGCATATTCCGAGCTTTTGCAACGCAGCCAAGCGGGATGCATGGGCGCATAAAATGTAAAGTTATTTTTGCGCGAGCCCTAAGCGGCATGCCTTCGGCGGAACGCCTTTGACAGGGAAGGATCCATGATCGCTTCGTACCCTTTTATCCGGGCGACCACACGGTGGGTCTCATCGATGAAGGTGAAATTACCCTGCATCCGGTGGGCATCTGCCTTTGCCACTTCAAGAACGGCGGTCACGCCGTTTTTGGGGAATCGTTCGGCGTATTGCCGGTAGGAGGCGCTGTAGCTGGGCAGTGATACCATCCCCTTTTCTTCAAAGCACCAGATGATCGCCATCTGGAAGGCGGAATCCAGCACCAGTGGATCTGCGATCCACCGGCTTCTCAGGGGCTCTTTAATCCACTTTTCAGGGGATGGGGCGGCTGAGACACGCGCCACCATGCCTTTATCGGAATAGCCCAGTATGCGGCTGATGCCGTGCAGGTCGGCGCCATGGAACAAGATGGTGTCGTAGACATCATCGATCCTGCGGGTGTAGGGTTTGACTGCGATGGCGCCGTAGTCGTCGAAGTGTGGCGGTTCCGAAAATTTTTCGGTGAGAATCGCCTTGGCTCTTGTATGAATTCGATCCGTACCGTCTTTTTTAATGCCGTCGCGGATCTCCACAACCACCTCAAAATCGGACCCGTTACGAACCGGCTTGCCGGCCATCAGGCGGATATTTTTTTTGATGCGATCCATTTTGATGCCGGAAAGAACCCTCAAATCATCCAGTCCATGCAGCATCAATCCCGGATTTCCGTGCAGTGCCCCGTGTCCCAGCCACTCCGCCATCAGTGCCACGGGAACCACAGGATTGCCGTCCAGAACGTGAGCGCCCAGGATCGGGTGCCCGTCCACATCGATTACCTTTTTTACGGTGAGATGGAGATCCATTTGCGGTTCGGTCTGCCGGGGTTTTTCCACTAGTGTGGGCACTTTCGGAACAATAGCCCCGCCGATCACCACTTCCACCGGGCAGGACTTATCCCCAGCCATTTCCCGAAGTAGACTCGCAGCTCCAGCGTCTATAGGGATCAATGGGATGTTTTTTCGTTCAAACGCGCGTCTCAGGGAGGGGGACACCATCCCGCCATCCCATGGGCCCCAATTGAGGGAAATGACGCGGCAACCGCGGCGCTCATTGGATTCCTGCTGGGCGATCTTGTTCAATACTTCGTTGGCCATGGCATAGTCGACCTGCCCTGTATTTCCGAACCGGGCGCTTACCGAGGAAAAAAGCACCAGATACCGAAGCGGATCATGGGTCGTGGCGGCCAGAAGATTTTTCAGGCCGGCAACCTTGGTATCGAAGACCCTTTCAAACTGGTCCACAGTCTTGTCAACGATCAGGCGATCCTCGATGGTGCCGGCGGCGTGGATCAGGCACGTAATGGGTCCGCACTGACGCCGAATCTCTTTTATGGTTTTTTCAATCGCGGTCCTGTCCCTGACATCCACCGACCGATACCCTACACGGGTGCCGGTTTGTTCAATGTCCCGGATGTTTTTCAGCACCTCCCGGTTGGCCATATGACGTTTGAAGGAGGCTTCGATCGCTTTGGGATGGGCCTTGCCCTCGAATTCCCTTTCAATTATGGCTCTCTTTACAGACGGCTCATCCTGAGCTTCAACCAACCAGTCCGGCTCCGGCACAGGCAGGGGAGATCGCCCGAGAAGGACCAGTTGCGACCGGGTCCGTTGGGCCAGGTGCCGGGCTATGGCGGCTGTAATTCCCCGCGCACCGCCACTGATCACCACCACGTCATCCGATCCGAGATCAATATCTCCCTGGGGATATTCCCGGTTTTCCATCGAGGGTATAACCCGGGAGGTCGAATCCATTCCAACCTCCAAAGGGGCAGATGCCCCGGCATGGAGCAGCTCCCGGACAATGGCGTCCGCCTGGGTCTCGGTGTCCCGCCATTCGGGATCGATGTCCAGAGCCCTGCAGGCGACATCCTGCCATTCCAGGGCTGCCGTTTTGGCAAGACCGGAGAGGCCTCCCATTTCAGCATGTTTCAATTGGTGGCCTTTGAAACCGAATCCGCCGTCCAAACGCGTGATGGTGGCAAACAGGGCGGTGTCTGTTTCAGCCGTTTTCATCAGGGCCGGGCCGGTGTGTTTGGCGAGAAGAAAGGCGTTTTTCAGTTCAAGGGCCGGTTCCGGTGTTGATAGGTCCGGGTTGATGATCAGCCCGGCAATGTTTTCGGGCGAGGCGGTTCCGTCGATGATGCGGACGACCGCTTCATCAGACATCAATTCGGCCTTGATGCCACGACCAGCCAGATGATCAACGATAGCAAGTGAGAGTCCGGTTTTGTCATCTGTGACCAGTATCTTTCCCGCGGGAGCAGCGGCGGACAAGGCGATTTTTTCAAGGGGTGCCGGAATCATGGAGATCACTTTTCGGTCGACACTGTTTTCCATGACGGTGCCGGCCCTTTTTTGGGGGTCCGGTGTACGTCCCGGATCGGAACCTTCCCCATCGGGCACCGCCTGATTCCCGCCGGTTTGTGCAGCCTTGGTTGTCGCAGCCGTCGCCGGGTCCTCTTGCTCTCCGCCCAGATAATCGACAATTTGCCCGAGGGTTTTCAGGTCTCCCATGACCTCGGGGGATACGGGTGGGAGGTGGGGCATTTTTTCTTCCAGTGTCGACAATATCTCCACGCGTTTGATGGAGTCGATGCCCAGATCGGTCTCGATGTCCATCTCCATGGAAAGCATCTCTTCTGGATACCCGGTCAGTTCGCTCACCACCGTGAGCAGTGAAGTGATGATCCCGGTTGTATCGGGAACCTCCTGGCCCGTGGTGGGTTCAAGAGGACTCTGGACGAAAAGGGCCTCCGATTTGGAATTCTCTTCGGTCATATAGTCAACAATTTGTCCGAGGGTTTTCAGATCTCCCATGACCTCCGGTGATACCGGCGGCAGGTGGGGCATCTTCTCCTCCAGGGTCGAAAGAATCTCCACACGCTTGATGGAGTCGATGCCGAGATCGGTCTCGATGTCCATCTCCATGGAAAGCATCTCTTCTGGATACCCGGTCAGTTCGCTCACCACCGTGAGCAGTGTCGACGCCGTGCTGGCGGTGTCGCCGGACTCTGAATGAGAAGTAGGTCCCTGGGTGGGTGGCACTTGGACCGCGGCCGGTTGGCCGGTGTTTCCGGCCATGTATTCGACAATCTGTCCAAGGGTTTTCAGATCCCCCATGACCTCCGGTGATACCGGCGGCAGGTGGGGCATTTTCTCTTCGAGGTTCGAGAGGATCTCCACCCGTTTGATGGAGTCGATGCCCAGATCGGTCTCGATATCCATCTCCGCCGACAGCATCTCCACGGGATAACCGGTCAGCTCACTGACCACGGCCAGCAATACGGATTCGATCTCCCCGGGCTC
>CAZWAE010000038.1:4820-8829 GCA_964631805.1 uncultured Desulfobacteraceae bacterium
TGGCCGGCTTGCTCCATCAGGTGACGCAAGGTTCGGCTGGCTTCTGTCTGGCTCTCGAGAAACTGTTTGTGGGCTTCAGCGGTCTGCTGCTGAAGGGCCTGCATCGATTTTAAACCTTCCTGTATGACCTGCAACGCCTTTACGGCGGATTGGGAGCGGTTGTCATTTTTTTTCATTTGCTTCCGGTCTTTTTCATGGGGGGATGGGGTTTGGATGTCCCGCCGGCTTTCCGGGGCGGGGATCCGAATCCGGGGGGAACGGTTTTTCCGATGGTCTTCTGATGCCTGAACGGTCCGGTCGGCCATCTGACGCGGTTGGCCCTTCCGGTCTTTTTCAGCCGTAGAGGATGTGGCCGCGCGGGTGTGGGGAGAACGATAGTTGGCACCACAAATGGGGATGCTCATTTTTTGTTTGACGGGTTTCATTCCGGTTTTTTCCCAATGGTCCAATTGGACCGGATATCCGTATGCGGCAAGGCTGCACAAGGTCCTCGCGAGATCCAGCATGCCCGTACCCATTCCCCCAGAGCCATCAATGGCCACGGCGGTGGCCGGTTTATCCCTCAAGATGGATCGTATCAATCCGGTCAACACCGTTTTAGGGCCGACCTCGACAAAGGTGGTGACGCCCGCGCCGAACATGTTTTCGATCTGGTCTACAAAGTTCACCGGGTTGACCATCTGTTTCCCGAGCAGGCGACGCAACCCTTCGGGATCGTCGGGGTAGGGCGCCGCCGTCGTGTTGGCGTACACCGGGATCTTCGGCTGCCCCAGATCAACACGATCCAGAAGATTCCGGAAAGGTTCTTGCGCCCCCCGGACATGCCGGCTGTGAAACGCTGCGGAAACCGGCAACCGGACGGTTCCGAAACCGGTCTTTCGGAACAACTGTTCCGCCTCTTCGATGGCTGTTATCGGGCCGGACACAACCCCCTGGTCCGGGGTGTTCCGATTGGCCAATACGATGCCGTTGATATTTGAAATTACATTTTCGATGTCGGCCAAAGGGCCTTTGACAGCCAACATGCCGCTGTTTTCCGCATCGCTCTCTTTCCCGGCCCCCGCCATCAGGCGGCCCCTCTCCACCGACAAGCGGACAAATGTTTTTTTGTCCATACACCCGGCGACGTACAATGCGGTAAGTTCTCCGTAACTATGGCCGCATACCGCATCCGGCATAACGCCGAACTGCTTTAGGATCTCCAGCATGGCCAGACTGACGGTACCGATGGCAGGCTGGGCGTTTTCCGTTTGGCGGAGAATATGCTCATCAGGTGTTCCATTCCTGCCGCTCCGGCCGGATGTCGGATAGATGGCGTCGCTGAGGCGGATAGAATCTCCGAGGGCCCCGTCCGCCAATTTCAACATTTCGATGGCGGCGGGGAACACGCAGGCCAGGTCTTGTCCCATATGAAGATACTGGCTGCCCTGGCCCGGGAAAACAAATGCGAGCTTTCCAGGTCTGTCCGGTCCCCCGATAAAAATATTGGCATGGCGTGAAGATGGGTCGGCGTTGTTTTGCTGCAGGGCATCCGCGGCCCGTTTCAGCTCCGCTTTCCAGTCCGGCGGCCGATCCCACGGCATTTCCAACGCTAGCAGGAGCCGGCAGGGGGCTTCCGGTTGAAACCGTTCACGGCTTCGGGCAAGATGATAAGCCCATTGGGAGGGGGCGGCCGCCCGGACCAACGTATCGGACATCTTTACCATCTGATCTGTCAGGGCCATGAGATCCGGGGCGGAGAACGCGGCAATCTCCACCGACCCATCCCAGGAAATCCCGGTTTTTTCTTTTTGATATTCCTCTAAAACCATATGGTAATTGCTGCCGCCGAAACCAAACGCGCTGACCCCGGCCCGTCGCGGGTGACCGTTTTTTGAGATCCAGGGGCGTGTTGTGGAATTCAGATAAAAGGGGGTTTTCTCCATATTGAGTTTGGGGTCCGGATCATCTGCCTTGAGCGTCGGCGGCAGGACTTTGTTGTGCAGCGCCAGAACGGTCTTGATGAGACCGGCTGCTCCCGCCGCCGCCTTGGTGTGGCCGATCATCGATTTGACGGATCCGATGGCACATCTGTCTCCGGGTTCCCGGGATTGGCCCAGTACATCGTTCAGGGCACTGAATTCAACGGCATCCCCGACCCGTGTCCCCGTGCCATGGGCTTCAACGAGTTCCACAGACGCCGGGTCCACAGCGGCGGCACGGTAGGCTCTTTTTAACGCCTTTGCCTGGCCCTCCCGTCTCGGGGCATAGATACTCTGGGCTTTACCGTCGCTGGAGGCGCCCATCGCCTTGATAACGGAATAGATCCGGTCGCCGTCCCTTTCGGCATCTTCCAATCGCTTTAAGATGAGCAAACCGAGACCTTCCCCCAATACGGTTCCGTCCGCTTTGCCTGAAAATGGACGGGCGTCTCCGGTGGGCGAGAGGATCTGGGTTCTGGAAAAACACATGTGCATGAAAATGTCGTTGATGGCGTCCACACCGCCCGCCACCACCATGTCCGACCGGTGGGCTTCCAGTTCCAGCAGGGCCAGATTGATGGCGCTCATGGAACTGGCGCAGGCGGCATCCACTACACAATTGGTACCACCGAAATCCAGGCGGTTGCATATTCTGCCGGCCACGACATTGCCGAGGAGGCCGGGGAAGGAGTTCTCCTGCCAGGGGACGTAGGAATCCGATATGCGTTTAATGACCTCTTCTGCGGTCCCGGCATCAACACCTGATGCTTCAAGTGCTTTTTTCCATTTCGGATGACCGAGCCGGGCGCCCAGCGGGATCACCAACTCCTGGGTACCGGTCACCCCTATGATGACGCTGGTTTTGTCCCGGTTAAACGTGACACCCTCCCCATAGCCGGCATCTTCAAGTGCCGCCTTGGCCGCCACAAGACTGAGCAGTTGGGAGGTGTCCGTCGCTTCCAGTGAACTGGGGGGGATGGCGAATTCTGTCGGATCGAACGATACGGGGGATAGAAAGCCGCCGCGTTTGCAATAGACATGGTCCGGTCTTTTGGGATCTTCGTCATAGAAATCTTCCGCCAGCCAATGGGAGGAAGGGACTTCGGATACGGCATCTTTACCCTGTGATATCAAGCGCCAGTAGGGTTTCAGGCCGGATGAGCAGGGGAAAAAACACCCCATGCCGATGATGGCGACGGGCACCGGTATATTTGATGAAGTGTTATGGAATTTCAAGGGTATTATCTTAGCTCCAAGGGTATTAAGTATCGTTTAGATGTTTGACGGTTGTAAACCAGAATCTATACTGTATAAACTCAACAAATGCAAGTGTTGACAAAGAAAAGAGGGATGTTATACAGGTATATCAAGTTATGATGATAGGTTTGGCGTTTAGAATTTATTTATTATCAATAAAACAGTTGGTTGTGCATGATATGAATGAAAAATATCGGTTTCATTCTGTGGAAGAATTGCATGGTGGCGACCGGCACAGTGGCCATATGCGAAAAAAAGATGCGGGTTTAAAAGCCGGTTTGCGGTTTTTCCTCTTTTTCCACTACCCCAATTAGCGGTGTTCGGTATCCATGCAAAACGGTCTGTACAACTTGATATATTGACATTACAACCATATATGGTGTAATATGATAAAATACTATACAAGTCGGGTACTTGCAGAAAAATTCAATATTAATCTTGCCAAATGGAAACGGTGGTCCCGCGAATTTCTTCCTCCGGATCCTCTGGGGGGGATGCAATCCGGTTTTGCCAGGCAATACCATCCGGATCAGGCTTTTACCGTCCGGCTGGGCGGGCATCTTGTGGCGGATCTGAAATTTTCAATCCCCGATGCCCGGCAGATTCTTGGGGAACTGAATAGCTGGACCCGGGTCAACGGACTCTGTTTCAACGCCAGGGGAGGGGGCGAAAGTCAAACCGGTACAGAGCCGCCGCCTCAAAGCTATCTGGTCTTTATCCTTCCCACCGGGGAGGGCGGGTTTCAGTATATCGTCAGGGGAATGGTTTCTAAAAGATCCTTTAAGGAAGGC
>CAZWAE010000038.1:8929-19451 GCA_964631805.1 uncultured Desulfobacteraceae bacterium
CGGGTTTCAGTATATCGTCAGGGGAATGGTTTCTAAAAGATCCTTTAAGGAAGGCGGCGTTGTGGTGGTCGAGGAGCGTTATACAGAGACGCGTATTCAATGCGGAAAAGGAAAACCTGACATAGAAGAAAACCTTAACATGAAGGTGCTGAATATCGGCCGCCTGCTTTCCGATTTCATCCGATCCATGGAAATTTCCCCTCTTCACTACCCTGGAGCCAAGGTCGCTTAAAACGAGTCCAGGGGCGTAGATGGTCTTACAAAGGCGCTCCTTCGGCATGCCCAGCTGGCATCGGACTGAAGGAGAGCCCTTTTCCGTTTCAAATCAAGGTTTGAAAATCAATCCCTGGCCGGTGGGCATGCTGAGAATCTCGATCTCTTTCCTTTTGGCGAACTTGTCGAACTCCATCTTTTGCACCGGGTGGGTCTTCCAGGCGTAGTCGTCCAGTATCACGATGGCGCCACTGACCAATTTGTCCCAGAAATATTCGATGGCGGCGATTTCAGGTGTGGCGTTGTTCATATCGATGAGCAGATAGCACACTTTGTCTGTTTCAACCTGGGTCAGGGTGTCCGGGACGCGCCCCTTGATGATCTTGACACAATCGTAGGGTTCAAACAGGTTTTTGGTATATTCGTAATGATTTTTAAAATCGCGGTTGAAACTGGTGCCGATGCCGATTTTTCTCTCCTCTTCGGTTAGCAGTTCCATCGCGATCCCTTCAAACGTATCGAGTAACCAGAATGTCTTACCGGTGGTGGGAAAATCGATGTATTTCAGTACCGGCATGACAGAACCGCCCTTTTTGACACCACACTCCACGAAATCCCCTTCAAGGTCTTTTACCTTGTTTGCCACCCAGCATTCATTGTAGACCCGCCAGTGGATATCCATGTCACCGGGGCTGCACTGATCAGCAACTCTACTGGCGTGATAGGCATCGGCAAATTTAGGGTCCTGCATGAAGCTCGAATCCACCACCGTACACAGCCCGTCCTGGCAATAAGTTGCCGGGCCGCGCGTTAACGCCACGCCCCTGTTGAAGTTTTCAAATTTAATCTCTTTTCCGCTCACCCTGTCACGGACCACCAGGTCTGCATGGGGAAGCGCATTGATCATCTGCAGCGTCTTGTCGGGATGCGTATTATTTATCGATGAGACAATGGCATCGAAAGTGACGCCCGATTCTGTCATTAAATTCATTTTTCTGGATCTCCCTGTGAATTAAAGCGTTAACGAGTGCCTTGTTTGCCGGACCGGTTCAAAAACCGGCGGCGGGATGGCGCCCCCTTTTATCCCTACTGGCTCCTTTCCGGGTTCGTTCAATTGCCATGCACCGTCTTTCCGGGTCCATAAACGGGGTTTCCGGAATCTTTCGACGGTTTCCCAAAATCGTCCTTCCTCCATCTCGAAATATTCAAGATAATCCCCGAGATATCGCGTCGGGACCTCCGAATCGTAGCGATTCGTGGGATCCATGGCGCCGCATTCCGGCATTGCCTGCGATAGGGGTTCCATCCCTGCATCGCTGACGGCCCGGCCGACTCCCGATTTAACCATGGCCATGTAGTAATGGAGGGAGGTCATTTTATCGTCGATTTCGTGGCACCGGGTGTAGGTTCCCTCCTCCCTTTGGGGCGCCGGTTTAAAACCGGTGTGTTCCATTGCATACGCCATGGTTTGCCGGGTGCTCAGGGTCAGGAAATCGGACAGATAGTGTATTTCCATACCGGCGTTGAACATCTCTTTCGGGTCCGGGGAATGGTAGAAAGAAAGATCCCCTCTGGTGATACCGTAGCGGTTTGCCAACTCGCCTGGGTATACGTCTTCGATCCGGGTGGATCCATTTCCCATATCAGGATGGTAATCATTTTTACGTCCGTTTCCGCTGTGATCGGGCGGGTGGGCAAAAAAGACGAGACCGATGTTGTGGTATAGCGCCGTCTTACCGGTAATCGCACGCTGGCCCAAAATAGAGGGGAGCATGGGATGGGCCAGGCGGCTGAAAGACAGTTGGGTCAGCTTTCGGTGAACCTGCCAATTGGGAGAAACATAGGTATTGTCCAGTCCGGAATCGAGAAGTCCCTGAAGGTTCTCCCTGCCGATGGCTGTAGGGAGATTCGGTGCCCATGTCACCGTCAGGGGATTCATGCCGTATTGTTCCCTGAGCATGTGGGCGAGACTGGCGGAGTAGATCCCGCCATTTCCGGGAACCAGAACGTCATATTCGCCCATGGGGCTTCTGAACCGGTCTAAAAGACGGATCAAGGCATCATGCCCGGCCTTTTTTACATCAGGCGCTGCATATGCACGACCTTCCCCGAAGCCCGGCTCGCTCGTCTCTTTTACATCTGACCCGGCAATCGTGTCGATTCCGTCAATTTCGGAACTATCCCTATTGTTTGTTATGAAATGATCGCAGCCGTGGTGTTTATGGTTATTTTTGTTGCAACCGCATGATTCCATGGTTTTTCCTCAGCTTGCCTTTTTTAATTCCGTTGTTCCGGGAAACCCGATCCCCTGGCATTTCTCCTGCAACCCACAGCATTTGTCGCGGACATCTCTCAGGGACGGAAGATCAGGGTAAATAAACAGGGCTTCCTGGAGGTTTTTGACAAGGTTGCCCAGATGGAAGGAATCGAATACCTCCCTTTCTTCCCCTGATCCGGAGCCTAAATCCTCACCACTCCAGGTATGGTAGAATTTACCCGCGGAGATGAGGTTTACGGCTCTATCGATCTCATAAATCATTTTATCTCCGTACCGGTTCCTGAAGCATCTGACTACTTCGTTCATCAGATAGTTCTTCTCTCTGCCATCATCCAGCATGTAATTCACCAGTTCGAGATGGGAGTAGGCCAAGCGGCAATGGGGCAGGGTGATGCCGTCCTTGATGTTATGCAGATCGTCCTCCTGGATCAATTCTCCCAGGTAGGATTCCAGGGACTGGTTGTAATTCCGCGTCAGCCTTCTCACGAAGAGGGGATCTTCGATCTGGACAATTTTCCCCATGAGCGCCATCTCGGCCAGCAGCAGGTTGTCCGGTCCCACATAATTTTTGTACATTGGATTTCGGCTCTTATCGAGCATCGATTTGCGGAAGAGTCCATATACGGCATTGCACATCCCCAGTTCCCATATGAGGTGAACAAAGCGCTCCATCCTGTTTTCCTGGGCAGTGTTGAGGTGATCGTTGGCAATACCCATAAACTGCGATTGGGCAGACAGCAGTTTGGTCCGGGGATACACGATGGCAATCTCCGGATCGGTTTTCATCTTCGCAAGGCATTTGGAGATAAAGGACTTTTCCCTCATATCATCGTGAGCGGCCCACAAGAAAAAGGGCGCGCGGGAAAGTTCGTAGACATGCCAGTTGTTCTTGAGAAACCCCAGGTTTTCGGAGAATCGACTGTAGCGGATGCGGTCATCGGCTTTCCGATACCGGTTGCAGATCGTCTCCGTGGCGTCGGTGGACCCGTTGTCCGAGATGACCAGTTCGAAATCCTGAAAATCCTGGGACAGGATCGATTCGATGGCCTGGCTCAGGAGTTCCCCGCCATTATAGACCAGCAAGCCGACACTGACCTCGGGCAACCGGTCTCCCGTTTTGATTTTCCACCAGGACTTCCCGTTTTTTATGGCGCTGATGTCAGCTTCATGAGACCCTTTTAAGTGGCCCTGACGGCTGACATCGGATGTGGCATCGGTCTTATCGGGCTGGTATTGACCCTCCGTTATCAAGTAATCCAATGTTTTTTTGACATTTGATTGCTCCGGGTTCAGTCGAAGGGATTTTTCGAGCATGGGTCCGGCTTTTTCCGGTGTCCCCAAAGTCAGATAGACCCGTGCCGCACGATTGTACAGTTCGGCATCTTCAGGGGCGGACGAGATGCAATCCTCCAGACAGACGGCGACTTCCGGCCATCTGCCGATGCTTTCGAGCAGAGATGCGAGGTTCACCAATACCGGAAGGTACCCGTTTTTCACGGCGAGGGCCTTTCGGAAAAAATCTTCCGCACCTGCCGGATCATTTTGACGATGGCGGATCACCCCCAGATTGTTCAAAGCGTCTATATTTACCGGATCCTTTTTCAATAATTCTCTGAAACAGATCTCCGCCGCCTGGATGTCACCTTCGTTGAATAATGTTTCGCCCTTTTCCAGATCATGCGCCATTGCAGCATTCCTCCCGGACCGGTAGCCCGGCCCTGTCGTGTCACCTATATATATTTGTCTTGAAAAACCTTATCCTCCGTATCACCTCAGAGATGGTTGGCTATGCCCGTAAGAAAACAGTGACTAAAGTGAACTAAAGTTTCGAGTGACTAAAGTTAAGGAATTCTACCAATTTATAGATAAACATTGGAGCGGAGCGACTCCACAACTATAGGCACTTTAGCTCACTTGGAACTTTAGTCACTCATAAGTTACATCTGCCAAGCCCCTTTCAGAGGCAAACCGATGCCCCTTTTCCCGGTCGGGATTCTTTACTTGCCCTTTTCCCTGATCTCAACCCTCACCTCAAAAATTTTTCCATGGTCCTCGAACCAGGTGGCGGGGTGGGGCGGGAAAGTCCTTGCCCGGATGAGATTGAGAAGATCTCTCGCCTTATATTCACGTTCTATTTCGATCCGGGAGGCCTCCTGGAGATCCTTCCGGTAATGGAGATAGGCGGCCCCTTCGTCTCCCGGTTCCTGTGGCGCCGAAACCATATCGCCCGATCGGATATCACCCCATATTTTTTTGAACAGGCGTACCATTTCATTTTTTCCCTTGTGATAAAGCGTTTGCCCGGTATCCTCCCAGGTCGGATCAATTCTGGTGCGGGCGATGATTTCCCCCGCATCGATCCCTTCGTTCACATGGTGAATGGTCACACCAAAGGGCATGCCGGTGGCCAGTGCCCAGAAATTGGGATCTTTCCCTCGCTGATAGGGCAGGTAGCCGGGGTGGAAATTGATAAACCCCCGCCGGGGGATATCGATCAGCCATTTTTTGATGATATAGGGCCACCAGGCCAGAATGCCCAGATCGGGTTTGAGGCGCACCAATTTTCCAATAGCCGAATCTTTACGCATGTCATCGCTGTAAAGGATTGCGTCTTCCGGGACCGAAAGGGTTTCGATGACTTTTTCGTTGATTGCTCCCCGATCTTCTGAATCCAGTACCAGGCAGGAAGGAAGATCCCCGGCTTCTTTTAAAAACCGCGCCGTCTCAAGGCCGACTTCGTCACAGGCAAACAATAAGAATTTCATGACACCTCCCCGTTCTCATAGGCTTCCATCTGCCGGATGACATATTCGACCTCATCTGAAGTCAAATCCGCATGCAGGGGAAGGGTGACGATGGTTCGCCACAGTTTGTCCGCGACGGGGGTGTCTGACGGGAATTGGCTGAAGAAGGGATGCATGGGCAGCGGCATGTAGTGAACGCCTGTGGCAATGCCCTTCTTTTTCATGTGCCGGATAAATGTTTTCCGGTCGCTGACGCGAACCATGAACATCTGGTAGGAAGCGTTTTTTACGGCATATGGAAGTCCCGGCCGGATTTTCTTGAAATCTTTGATTCCCGCCATGTACCGGCGGATGATGTCTGCCCTTTTCGCATTCATCGCCTCGATTTTTTCAAGCTGGGCGAGTCCGATGGCCGCTGACAGATCGTTCATGTTGTACTTATATCCCAGATCGTGGATTTCATAATACCAGTGGGCGTCCTCAGTGCCGCCGTCGGCATTTTCCGCAAGACGCGTCCAGGTATCCTTGTCGATTCCCACCCATCTTGAAGCCCTTAAAGGCTTGATCAGTTCCGTATCGTCCGAGGAGATCATCCCCCCGTCCCCGGTGGTCATGCATTTTTTTTCTTCGAAACTGTAGCATCCGATCTCGCCCCAGGTGCCGAGTTTCCTTCCCTTATACTCCCCTCCGGCACTGTGGGCGCAGTCCTCGATGACCTTCAGGTGATGATCACGTGCAAAAGCATTGAGCCTGTCCATGGGTACCGGGTGACCGTTGTAGTGTACGGGAATGACCGCAACGCAGTCGGCATCCACTTTCCGCTGAAGATCCTTCAGGCAGATCCCGCCGGTGGTTTCGTCCACATCGACAAAGACGGGGATGAGGCCGTTGTAAAGTGGCGCCATTGCCGTGGCGGAAAATGTCAGGGCCGGAACCAGGACCTTTTTCCCCGGTTTGAACTTGAAAGCGGAAACTGCGAGGTGTAGCGCAGCGGTACATGAATTGACCGCCACCGATGCCTTTGCGCCGATAAACCGGCACCATCTTTTTTCGAACGCTCCGACTTTGGGGCCGAGCCCCAGCCATGCCGTATCGAATGAATCCCTGATATTTTCAAGCTCGCGCTCCCCGAGAGAGGGTTTAAAAAGCCTGATATTCATAGTTTTCCCCTGTGACGATGACGGGTTGAAATTTGGGCAGCCAGAGGTTTTCCGCATGGAAATCCCCGTAGCTTTGGTCTTTTTCGGAAATGATGGGATTTTCGCACGGCCAATCGATGGCAAAATAGGGATCGTTCCACCGGATTCCCCTCTCCTTTTCAGGCGAGTAAAAGTTGGAGACCTGGTAGAAAACGTGGCAGTCATCCGTAAGGGTGATGAACCCGTGAGCAAACCCCTCGGGTACGTAGAGCATCCGGTTGTTGCCGTCGGTCAGCTCGATTTTGATGTGCCGCCCGAAGGAGTCCGAATGACGGCGGAGGTCGATAATGACATCCAGGATACGGCCATGGACACACCGGACCAATTTGGCCTCCTGGGCATCACCGATCTGGTAGTGCATCCCCCGAACGGTGTTTTTCATTTTGGAATGGGACAGGTTGCTCTGCACCATGGTTGTCTGAAGGTGTTTTTCTTCAAATTCATGGGCGCAAAAAGTCCTCGCAAATGCCCCGCGATGATCGTTATGGGCCTCAAGTTCGATGATGTGGGCGCCGTTCAATTCCGTTTGGATAAAATTCATAACCGTAACCCCGTCTTGTCTTCTTTAAATTGTGCTGCCCGGCGCGACATTCGCGGCCTGACGGCAGTGATCACGCCGGAGTGTCAGTGGATCTGGTGCCGCAGGTGCCATTGCCCCCCCTGGTATTTCCAGAGATGGGGAGACCTGAACCTGTTGACCGTTGCCCAAAATGCTTCCCGGTCGATATCGGTATAGTCCAGAAAATCGTCAAAATATCTGTCCGGGAATTCCGTGTCGTACCGTCTGACCAGACGGATCCCCTCGTCACGCGTGATATGCCCGGTTCGGATCTCGGCCGCCGCATCCCAGGAGGCCCTCCCCAGGCCGAATTTGATCATGTACATGTAAAAGTGGAACGGCTCCATTTTGTCGTCCAGACCCTGGTACTTTGAATAGGTTCCCTGGGTCCGTTCCGTATTGACTTCGAAGTTCAGATGATCTGCGGCATAGTAATAATTTTCCTGCTGGATCCAACGTTTATAGTAACTCATGTAGTGCATCTCGATGCCGGTTTTGGCCATCTCTTCTTCAGATATGGAGGCATAGGAGAGGAGGTCCGATCTCTTGATGCCATGCTTTTCCCTCAGCTCCTTGATGGTGACCCCGCCGAATTTGAGGTTGTCGTCATCGATATCGACGTTGGTAAACAGCCTCCGGTTCATTTTCGGAATCAGGTTGTCCTTGAGATTATTGCCGTATTCCGCGACATTCTCCCCGTAAAAAATCAGTTTGATACCGTATTGCCGGGCTACTTGGGGGCCGATATTCTTCTGCCCCAGGTTGAAAGGTTGGAAGGGGTGCCCGATGTTGAGGAATGCCAGCCGTGTCAGATAGGCGTGTACATTGCCGCTGGGTGTGATCAATATATTGGGGAAACCGGCTTTAATGGTATTGTCGAAGTTGACCCGCCCGATCTCCGTGCACATATTCGGCGCCCAGGTAACGGTTAGCGGATTCATTCCATATTCGTGTTTCAAGAGGTGCGCGACATAACCGGAATCCTTTCCACCGCTTGAAGGCACTACCACATCGAAAGAGCCGTCTTTGCTTCTGAACCGGTCCAGAAGCATCTCAAGTTCAGCCTCCCTTTTGTCCCAATCCACTTCGCCGGCCTTTTTTTCAGCCCAGCGGCAGGCATCGCACACACCCTTTTCATCGAAAGCGATGGTGGGTTTGTTCTGTTGATCCTTTCCTACTGTCGTCTCGATGGTAGTGGTGGGGCGCTGGTTTGAAATTACGCATTTTTTGCAGAATACCACTTCCCGGGGCAATCCGAGCTTGATTTCCAGGTCGGCATCGTTATTGAGCATATATTTTGATAGATCAACCATTTCAATTCCTCAAGAAGGTGTTTAAGAACCGGAAACCTGTTTTTCCGCTCAGTTCCGGATGAAACTGGACACCGACGATGTTCTCTTTTTCCGCATAGGAGGTGAACGCCTTCCCGTCAAAATCGGTGGTTCCCAAAGTGCCGCCGTTTTTTGTCACAACGGGTGCAAAGGAGTGGTCGAAGTAGAATTCGTCATCATCTTCGATGAGCATGCAATCCTTCGATGTTTTTACCTGCCGGTAACCAACGTTGGGAACAAGAACCCCGGCTTTTCTGTTGAGGTTTTTCAGAGCGGTCACTTTCCCTTCGAATATATTCAGTCCGTCGACCCCCGGGGCTTCCTCGCTCGACTTCATCAGGATCTGCATGCCAAGGCATATGGCGAGCAGCTTTCTTTCTTTCTCCATATGCTCAAGGACCAGATCCCGCTGTCCGTTGGCATTCATGCTTTCGATGGCATGCTCGAAATGTCCGACCCCCGGCATGACCAGCAGATCATAGGTGCCATTTCCCGTCCTCTTTTCGACCAATTCGGCTTTTTTGACCCCCAACCCGTGAAACATTTTCTTGAGGTTGTAGATGTTCCCGCAGCCGTAATCGATAAAACCCACCGAACAATTATTTATTCCCATGGACCTCAATTCCTGTAGAAGAGTTCTTTTATCTCTTCGATGGTATTCATGTGATAGTGAAGAATACTGGCAAAGGCCATGCCGCTGGGCCGCACCGAATCCAGTAATTCTTCGATATGAGCAAGTTCTCCCGCGCCACCGGAAACGATAACCGGGATGGATACCCTCTCTATGATTTCATTTACCAGCGCTTTTTCAAACCCGATACGGGTCCCCTCCCGATCCACTGATGTCAGCAGGATCTCCCCCGCTCCGAGGTCTTCCACCATGGCGGCCCACTTTACAGCATCAAGACCGCTTTTTTCCCGTCCGCAGTCCATGTAGCATTCCCATCTGTTGTCCGATGTTCTCTTGGCGTCTATGGAGGCGATTACCGCCTGGGATCCGAATCTTTTGGCGGCCTCGCGGATCAGTTCTTTTCGATGGATGATCCCCGTATTGATCGCCACCTTGTCCGCCCCGCTGGCAAAACACCTTTCTATGTCCGCCATGGATTTGATGCCACCGCATGCTGTCACCGGGATGTAGACGCTGTCCGACACCCGCCTCAAGGTCTCAACGGATGTTTCCCGCTGATAGAGGGAGGCCACCGAATCATTGACAATGATTTCATCCGCACCGTTTTCGTAGTAATTGGAAGCAAAGGCCTCCGGACGTCCCAACACCCGCAAGCCGTCGAAGCGTATGGGTTTGATGAGGTTGTCTCCTTTGATGTCCAGTCTTGCAATGAGCCTTACACGATCCATCTCCTGCGCCCTCTTTTTTCGTATAAAGGGTTAAAAACTGTTGGCTGCCATCTTCATCTGCATTTCGGGATTGTCCCACACTTTCCATCGTGCTTTACCGCTGTCCCACAACCGGTTCAGGTATTCCATATCCCGCAGGGTATCCATGCAGGACCAGAAACCCTTATGTTTGTAGACCATGAGCTGGCCTTTGGCGGCGATCTCTTCCAAGGGGCCGATTTCGAGGTCACATGCGTCATCGAATGTCAGGTAATCCATGATCCGGCGGTCGAAAACAAAGAAACCGCCGTTGATGAGCCCGTGATTGGCGGCACTGCTCGTCTTCGGTTTCTCCGTGAAAGCCACGACCTGGTTGCCGATGGTTTTGAGTTCGCCGAAACGCGAGATGGGATTGATCGCCGTCATGGTGACCATTTTGCCGTGGGATTTGTGAAAAGCGGCAAGGGCGCTGATATCGACGTCGGAAACCCCGTCTCCATAGGTGGCCATAAAGGTGTCCCCTGTCAGGTACTTGTCGATCTTCTTTAGGCGGGCGCCCTTTAGCGTCTGTTCTCCGGTATCGGCAAGGGTAATATTCCAGCCGCATTCATCATGACGCTGGTGGATGCACAGGGACTGGGGTTTACCCAGTTCGATGGAGACGTCGTTGTTGATGACTTCGTAACGGGTGAAGTAATCCTTGATCATATTTCCCTTGTACCCGAGTGCGAGGATAAAATCCTGGAAGCCGTGGTGAGCGTACCCCTTCATGATATGCCACAATATCGGCCGGGTCCCGATATTCACCATCGGCTTGGGTCGGTATTCCGTTTCCTCACGCAACCGGGTTCCCAGGCCGC
>CAZWAE010000038.1:19551-22768 GCA_964631805.1 uncultured Desulfobacteraceae bacterium
ACCATCGGCTTGGGTCGGTATTCCGTTTCCTCACGCAACCGGGTTCCCAGGCCGCCACAAAGTATGATCGTCTGCATCGTCTGTTCCTTTCCAGTCCATTGCGACCGATTATTCGGAGCGATCGCTTTTCTCAGGCATTGTTTTGGTAGTCCAACGATCTGCCGTGCTCTGCCTCAATTGATGCAATATCAGTGCCAGAGTAATTGGCCGGCTTTTTCTCGTAATTCCGGGGATATCAGTGATGAAAGGGAGGTGGCGGGGAAAAAGATGCCAATAAATTGACAATGAGGTTGGTGGTCGCCGCAGATCGCTTCATCCGGTTTTATGCCGTTCAAATCCCATTCGCCCCGCCTACCGGCGGGGCGTTTATCGATGGGTGGTCCGGCTGCTCTGCACCTCAGCGTCTTGCGAATGACAACCGTCACATTCAGGGTGACGGCTCGGTGGTTTTCCTCTTTCCGAGACGGATAAGCCGCTTTTGGAGATCCGCCTCGTAATCATCGTTGGGTTCCCACATTCCCTCGTCATAGTTGGATTTATACTGTCGAAGCTTTCTGTTCATCCGTTTCGCCATATCAAAGGCCTCAGCGATCAGATCCAAAAACGCCTCCTTTTCATCGCCCATGGCGGACTCGTGAACCTTGTCGGCAAGTTCCCTGTGGACTTCGCAGATGGTTCTGAATTCGAAAGCAGCGGGTTCCTCGACTTTTCGCACATTTCCGGTTTTAATATAAAGGTTGTTACCCAGATGTTGGAAATACTTACCGAGATATTCCTGCACCATTGGATTTTGATCAATGGATGTTTTCAAATGACCGCTGGGTCCCGTTTCTTCCCCTTCGGGAATAGCGGTGCAGAAGAAAAAAAACATGATGCCGCCGGTTGCCAGATGATCATCCAGGTGCGTTAGTACGGGCAGCGGTTCCGGTACATGTTCCAACACATCATAACAGATAATGATGTCGTACATCTCTTTCAGGCATCTCTGGTCGGCAATCTCTACATAGGAAACCTGGGGCCGTTTTCGGTATCGCCATTTTACAAAGCTGAATGTTTCAGACGGGATGTCCGCAAGATCGATGTGAAGATTTTCAATATCCAGCAAATGCTGTTCCAGGCAACCGCTGCCGCTGCCGTAATCGAGGAGCCTGATGGTTCGTTGGGGGAATTGGCGGCAGTATTGACGAATATGATTGGAGGTAAATTCGAATCTCGGTTTCTGGGTATGGTAATTGTGCCAGACATTCCTGAAGAGATAGCAGTCCGTTTCGTTGTAGGCGGATTTTATCTGTTCCGGAGACGTTCTTTCCTTTGAATCCCAGACCCTCTCCCACTCCTCGTCGAAAAGGTCGGTCCGGCTGCGCCGTTCGATCTCCTCATTGGTGACGCCCTTGTAATTTCGAAGATCTTCGTAGGCGCTGGTTTTCCTGGCATCCTCCTTTGCCCGATGGGTACGGTATATTGCCAGTTGGTCTTCGATGCGTGCATCCCAGGTATGACGTTTAAGGATTTCATCCCGTCCGGCTTCGGCGATGGTCTCTCTATCTTTCTCGTGTTCCAGATAGTATGCGATCAGGTCCAATGCTTCCGGCACCGAGTTGAACCATGCCAGATGCTTTTTGTTATCGAAAAAGGTCTCCATGCCCGGAACGTAGTGGGTCAGGTGAAAGGCGCCGCTGGCCATGGTGTTCATGGCCCTTCGCCAGGAGGCATACATCTTGATGTCGTTGACGCCGTTGATGCCCAGGGTGATTTTAGCCTTGGAGCACACTTCGGCAAATGCGTTTTCCGTCACAAAGGGGTGCAGGTGCGGATTGGGGAATCCGGTGTTTTGAAGGTACTGCCAACCCTCACCGAAAATATGCAGATCGAATCCTCTTTGCAGGATCGCCTCCACCAGTTGCCGCCTTTTTTCATATCCGTCGTGGGGTATGTTCAGGTTGCTGCCCATGAACACCACGTCCATGCTCTTGGCCACCTCCCGGGGGTAAAAGATACCCGGGTCGGCACCGGAATCCCAGAACCCGCCGATATTTTTGACCCCTGCGGCCCTGTAGCGGTCTAAAATCCTCTCATCTGTGTAATTGAAAAGCGTACAGTCCGCATATTTTCCAATATCCACCACCCAGGGTTGGGGATCCCACCTGAAATCACCATAGAAATGAATAACACACGTGTCGATCCGGTCCTTGATCGCCTTTACCGCCAGTCCCGAGATCGATTCCGATTTTCCCAGGTGAATCAGGTCCGGTTTGAACTCCAGCGCCGTGTGAACCAGCATATTGTTCATCTGTTCGACACCGAATTTTTCGGCCATCAGTCGGTAATCGAATATTTTCAGGTGACTCACCTTCATAAATGCTCTGACGGTCCCGTTTATATTGCATGCCGCTGTGGGCGTGCTGATGGTGTCTACGTACAGAACCTTGATTTTGTCCACGCCATCCGCTTGATCCACCCTCGGATTCGGCAGCTCCGGAGCCAAAAGCCGCGCCTCAAGACGCTGAAGGACGGTTTTTACGTTGGCTTGATGCGGGTTGATATCAAGGGATCGCCTGTATTGCTTCGCCGCCTTATCAAATGCCTCCACCCTGACAAAACAATCGCCGAGAAAATTGAGGGTTTCATAATGCTTCCCATTGATCTGAAGCGCTTTTTGATACCATTCAACCGCTTTTTCCGGTTTTCCCTTGGTCTGCCAGCATTTACCGATGTTTTCCAGTATCTCGAAGTTTTTTGGATCGAGCGCGGCCGCTCTCTCGAAATAGGAGACCGCCGCATCATATTTTTTTTCCTGGAATGAGACCACACCGAGATTGTTGAAGGCGTCGACGTGTTCCGGGTCCACTTTCGACGCTTCGACGAAATATCGCTTTGCCCCTTCGAGATTACCCGAAATATAGCAGTTCTCGCCCTGTTTCAGTAATGCGTTTGTTTCCGCCTCATGCATGATCGACCTCTTTCATCTTAAATTTAGGGTTAATCCTCCGGATTCAACTAACGCAATAAACATGCCATAAAAAACTTGTGTGTGGCCATATTTGGGGTCGAATGCCAAGATTCCGAATTTAAACTAAATATCGTCGATAGCAGGATCTTCCGCCCCGGGCTGTACCCAGGCGGATGCCGCTGTCGGAGGGTTCATTAGACCGAGCGCGGTGGGGGTGTGGTGGAATCTGTCAAATTGTTGGCACCGGCAAATATTGCCCAATCGGGG
>CAZWAE010000039.1:0-11926 GCA_964631805.1 uncultured Desulfobacteraceae bacterium
GATTGCTATCCCCCCCAACCCTTTTCAAAGCGTCCTTTATGTTGATCCCCGGCAGTGTCTCGGGCAATTCCATTTGAGATTGTTTGCGTTTTGCACCCCTGTCGACCTTAACAATTCCTGACGCCTGCTCCCGGTTGCCAGGTCTAACATCCCGTTCACCGGGTTTGATCCACTTGACCAGTGCCCCAAAAAACTCGTCAAGGTCGATGGGTTTGCTCACATGGTCGTTCATTCCGGCGGCATTGGCTCTGTCACGGTCCTCATTCATGGCACTGGCCGTCATTGCGATGATCGGCAGGTCCTTGAACCGCTTTTCCTTTCGAATCACCCGGGTGGCCTCGTACCCGTCCATCACTGGCATCTGGATGTCCATGAGTACCGCATCATATGCCTCGCCTTTAAGCGAATCATTGATCTTTTCGACCGCTATCTTTCCATTGTCGGCGACATCCACTAAAAAGCCCTCTTTCTGTAAAAGCTCTGTTGCCACCTGCTGATTGATTTCATTGTCTTCCACAAGAAGGACATGAGCGCCCCGGATCTTCTCGAATCCGCCGGGTCTATCTTTTGTTCCCCTTGCACTGACGGTTTTTCGTCCGACAGACAGGCCGAAGGTATCCAACATGATGTTAAATAGCTGCGACCGGCTAAACGGTTTTAGCAAAAATCTATCCAGCCCGATTTCCTGGACCCGCGTCCTGACATCTAAATCGCCATACCCGGTTGTGATGATAATTTCGGGACACTGAATAATGTCCGGATCGTTTTGGATCCTTATGGTGGTTTCGATCCCGTCTATTCGGGGCATCTTCCAGTCCATGAACACCAGATCATATGGCTTTCCCGCATCTTGCAATGCTTTCTTGATTTCATCCACCGCCTGGTTTCCTGATGTAACGGTCCGAACCTGAAATCCAAATTTCCTTAGCAGTCCTTTCAACATTTTTCGGAAAGCCCGGTTGTCATCCACTACCAGGACCCTGAGGTCCTGGAGCGTCTCGGGTATAATCTGGGGTTTTGTCTTTACCTCTTTCTGCCTTTCAAACCGGATCGAAAAAAAGAAGGTCGCGCCTTTTCCATATTCGCTTTTTACGTTAATTTTTCCACCCAACATTTCGGTCAGTTTTTTACTTATCGCAAGGCCCAGCCCGGTGCCGCCGAATTTTCGCGTTGTGGAGGTATCGGCTTGTTGAAAGGATTGAAACAGTTTGGCCCGTTGCCCTTCAGTAAGGCCGATTCCGGTATCTTTGACCGCAAATTCAAGGACGGCATATTCCGCTGCCATTTCCACTGTCTTTACGGAAACGACGATTTCACCCTCTTCGGTAAACTTGATGGCATTGCTGGTCAGGTTCAAAAGAATCTGCCCCAACCTGAGCGGATCACCCGCAAGGACTTCCGGAATTTCAGGATCGACAACGAACACCAATTCCAGACCTTTTTCATGGGCTTTTTCGGTCGTCAGTTGGGAAAGATTGACCAGTACCTCATTGAGGTCAAAGTCAATGACTTCAATATCCAGTTTGCCGGCCTCAATTTTTGAAAAATCCAGTATGTCGTTTATAATGTTCAAGAGAGATTTGGCTGAGAAATCTATTTTTCTAAGATAGTCATGCTGTTTAGGATTTAGATCTGTTTGGAGCGCCAGATGACCCAACCCGATGATGGCATTCATGGGGGTTCGGATCTCGTGGCTCATGTTGGCCAGAAAATCGCTCTTGGTACGCGTGGCGGCCTCGGCCTCTTCCCGGGAAGCATTCAGGTCCTCCACAAGATTCATCATGGCGTCATGGGTTTTCTCAAGTTCCGCGGTGCGCTCCTCGACCCTTTTCTCCAGATTCCGGTTGAGGGCTTCGATTTCCGCCCTGGCTTTCAATCGATGGCTGACATCGCGAATCACCGCCTGTATAACTGTTTTTTCCCATATCCTGGTAGATCGCAGGGAAACTTCGGCGCCAAAGGTTTGCCCGTCCAAACGCGTATGTTCCCAGTCGAAGCTTTGGGGCTCCCCGTTCAAAGCGGCATCGATCTTCTCCATGGCGGCTTCATCGGACGACCGCCCGGACGCCTGCAAGGGAGGAGAAAATTTCAATATGGATTGGTGAATGATCTCCTCCGGTTTGCATCTGAACATCGCACATGTCTGCCGGTTGCATTCCAGAACGATATCTCTGTCCGAGATAATCACCGCGTCACTGGCGTCGTCGAAAAGGGTGCGGTATTTGGTCTCATTCTCCACCAGCACCCTTTGGTTGATTGTCAGGTTCAGGGCCATCCGGTTGATTTCTCCGGCAATCGCGTTGATATCGCTGTGGGGCACCGGATCGATCGGGCTGGCATAATCGCCGTCGGCGATTCTCCTGATGCCCCGGGACAAGCGGTCCAGCGGCCGGGTGAGAAACGATTTCAAGATAAGGTGAGTGGCCAGTGCGTTCGCCAGTATGACGCACAAAAGAATGAAGGCCAGCAATTTTATCCACGACTCGCGCTCTTTTTCGATTTTGGCCCGGGTGAACAGCAGGTTGACGGCACCCACGGTTTCACCGTCCCAGACCACTTTGCGCCTCCGGTTGAATGTGCCGGCTATTGTCTGTGGGAGGTGTTCGAAAACCACCATGGAATCGACGGTTACCATAATTCCGACCAGGGTTTCGGATTGGAGAGAGGCCCTGGCAATATGGCGAACGGTTTCCACATTGAAATTGAACATGGGCAAAGCAATATTCTGGGAGAATTCCCGGGCCACCTGATCGGAATATATTTTCAGGTTGTGCTCTGAAAATGAAGCGGTGTAGGCATAGTACAGTGCGCCCACCATCGAAATGATGATGACAAGTGTGGATGTCAGCCCGAGGATCAAGTCCCGTGAAACCGTACGGCCCCTAAAGGTCTTCATTGTTTTCCGAATCTCCATGGATTGGCCCTCGTATCCGTCGCTTTATTCCTTCGGTCTGCCGCAGATCGATGCAATTCGCTTCTGGGCGATATCCAGCAGTACTTTTACCGGTTTTCCCTCAACCAATATCTCCTTGATGGTGTTTGCAATCACCTGGCTGATCTCCGGCTCCTGCGGGTGCTTCAACCGGTGGCGCATATTGCCCATGGCCGCCTCGAGATCCTGCATGTAACGGTTGTGGGTCTTCAATCGGAAATTGGCGTAAACGGATTTGGTCGCCGGAATAAAAGCGCTGGATTTCAGGGCCAGGTCAAGCTGGACATCGTCCTTGAAAAAATAGTTCATAAACCGGAGGGCACCTTCTTTGTGTGCACTGAACGTGTTGACGGCAAAATACCACGATCCGATGACGGAAAACCATGGCTGCCCCTCATTTAACGGCGGAATCGGGAGAATGCCGAATTTTCCGGCCAAAGGGGAATTCTCAACATCGGCAACCCGGTTGTTCCAGGTGAGAAGATAGGCCGATTTCCCCTCCATGAAAAGCTTCTTGGCATTGCTATAGGCGCCTTTCAATTTGCTGAAGGTGTCCTGAGCCGGTAGAACCCGTTTGCGCGCCAGCGCCTGGAGATAGGTCAGTGTTTCAATATTGGATGGATGATGGAAGATGACTTTACCGTCTTCAATGATCCCGCCCCCGTTGCTCCATAAAAACGGCAGTACATCGAGATGGATCGCCGAGTAATGGATGGTCATCCCGTGATCGAGTTTTTCACGTTCCATGAGCACAAGGGCGTTTCGTTCCAGCTCCTTCAGGGTTCGCGGCGGGGGCAACCCGTGCTTTTCGTGCAGGTCCCGGCGGTAGAAAAGGACCTGACCCTTGTTGCTGAAGGGCAGCGCATACAGCCTTCCGTCTTTTATGGCGGCATCGGAAAGACCGTCGATAAAATTTCCCTCTTTTTCGATTTTCCCGGTGATATCTGCCAACCACCGGTCTTGAATCATTCCCGGAAGCCAGTTGTTGTCGACAAAGGCGATATCGATCACGCGATTCCCGGCGCCTTTGGCCGCGCTTTCCTGGTTGAATCGGAACTGGTTGATGGCATATCGCCAATTCCGGTATTTATGGCTTTGAACAACGACGCGATAATCCGATTGGGACCGGTTGAACCGGCTAACCACATCGGAAACGTCTTCCCCGGTGATGGAGAGCACCAGCTCTATTTGGGCTAACGCGGCCCCCTGGAAAACCACTAATAAACAAATCGTGAGCACGATTGCTGCTTTCTTCATGGCCACCCTCCTTTCCTCTACCCCGGATAGTATTGTGCCGTTCTGGAACTTGTACATTTTTATAATTTACATTCTTTTAGGAGATAATTATTTCGCCCTTTCCTTTTTACATCATAAAGCGCTTCATCCGCGATTTTGACAAGAATTTCTGCCGAGTGCTTGTCGTTTGGAATTGTGGATGAAACGCCCATGCTCAAAGTTAGACAACTGTCGACATCTGACTGGGCATGGAGAATTTCAAGTGTTCTAATTTCACTTTTTATTCTTTTTGCTACACGTATAGCACCATCTTCATTTGTATCCGGTAAAACCAATACAAATTCCTCACCTCCATAGCGCGCTGCCAAATCTGCAGGCCGTTTGATGGAATCTTTTAATTTTTTGGCAACTTTTATTAGACATTCGTCACCCGCTTGATGGCCATAGGTGTCATTGTAACGTTTGAAGTAATCGATATCACATAATATCAAAGACAATGGGCGTTTATTTCGAAATTGAAGATTCCATTCCCGTATAAGACATTCATCGAACATCCGGCGATTCGCCAATTTCGTCAACCCATCCAATGAAGCAAGCAGTGCTAACTCCTGATTGGCATTTGAAAGTTTCTGCTCCCGATCTTTAAGCTTTTGAATCGTTTTTTCGAGTTTTTCCACCATTGAGTTAAAGGCTACCGAAAAGTCGCCCATGAAATCCACCTGCTGCGAAAAATCACCGGATGCAACCCGCTGTGTTTGCCATGCCAAGTGGTTGAGATTGGCCTGCAAAGTTTTCAAAGAACCGCCAATATATCCTTTCAATTCAATTTTATGAGACAGATCTCCATTTGCAAATTCAGAAACAGTTCTCCGAATTTCCATTAGATCTGCCGTAAGGTTTTTCAGTTTATCATAATCTGCGAGGTTATCCGGTAATTTGGCCGGTGTTCTATACTTGATGGTTGTAATTAAACCATCAATTGCTTGATCGAGTAGGTGATCAATATTTGGAATCATTTAGCCACCCATCTATTTTCCATTTCAGCAGTGAATCTGCATGTTCTATCCCCTGTACACCAACAATCGACTTCTTTCACTTCAAACGTTTTCCCGGTAAAGCTTTCCATCAGGCCGGAGATGAAACCCTCGTCATATGTACATATTTCGTAATCAAGTTCAGGTAGACCGGAACAATCCAAATCTTCCGAAACGGTTAGAATAAATGACCCTTTCTCAACATCAGCTTTTTCAATGCGAAGAATTCCGATTCCCATTTCTCGCAAAACGTCCTGAAGCTTTTTAACAAACGCATTAAAATCCGTGATACCTTCGAAAATATGTTTGTAAAAATGAGTGCCCGCTAATTTTCCGGCATCATAAAAAAGTTGATCGGTTTTATCCGTTCCAAAATTTTTCTCTAAGATATCCCTGAAAACAAATTGCATTAATCGATAAACTTCAACTCTTGTGGTAGGACCAAGATTCGGTCGTCCCGCTTCCAAATCTCCTAAGAGATCCCATGAAAAACGATACTTTCTGTCTTCCATAATTCCCTCCTTATATTGTTTAAATATTTTGAATATGATTCTTACACACAAGCACTATAATATCTATTCCCGTATCCCGACCTTATCCTTAATACGGGTCAACGCTGCCAGGGCATCTTCAAAGTCATATTCTCCTAAAGCTTTCTCAAGGATTGTAACATCTCCTCTTATGGCCAGTATTCCCAGGTCATCTTTAATTTCACTAAATTTTCTCATAGCCCGGGTATCGTCATCTTTTATCAGGTCTGACAGTTCGGCCAACTTGGGTGCCAGGATCGACAGATCAAGAGGCTCTGTGGTATCTGCTTCTACACGGGCGGTCTCCAACGGCAATTCCGGCGCTTCAATGTCCCGGGCATCGGCCTCTTCCACTTCCTCGCGTACATCCTCCGAAACAGTTTCAAAAACGGCCGTAAAGTAAAAAGTGCTCCCTTTGCCTTTTTCACTTTCCACCCTGATCGTTCCCCCCATCATATTCACAAGCCGTTTACTGAATGACAAACCGAAGCCGGTACCACCGTATTTACGGGTCGATGACCCATCAAGCTGTAAGAACGGTTGGAAAATCTGTTCCAATTGATCCTGCGTCATACCGATGCCGGTGTCTTCGACCTCAAAGGTAATCCTGAATGTTGAATGTTGGATTTTGAATGTTGGATCGATACCGGATTTTTCACCTGTAATTCCACTCCAATCCCCATGCTCTATGCCCTCCGCTCTTACGCGCAGGGCCACCCCGCCTTTTTCGGTAAACTTGACGGCATTGTCGAGAAGATGGGACAGAATCTGGTTCAGCCGCCGGTCATCACACGCCAGCACAGCAGGCACTTCGGGGCTGACCGAGATATCAAAATCAAGAAGCTTCTTTCGAGCCACGGGCAAAAAGGTAGTCTTGAGATTCTCCAGAAAACCCCTCACACCGAATGCCCTCGGTTTCATCTCTAAATCGCCCTCCTCGATCCTTGAAAAATCAAGCAGGTTGTTAATCATCTCCATTAGAGACCGGCCGGCATTGTCGAGCTTTTGCAGGTAATCCTTTTGCTGCCCATTCAATTCGGTCTGAAGACAAAGGTGCGTCATTCCTTTGATGGCATTCATCGGCGTGCGAAGCTCATGGCTCATGTTGGCGAAAAATTCGCTCTTGGCTTTATTGGCCGCCTGGGCAGCCTCTTTGGCTTCAATCAATTTTTTTTCGCTTTGTTTGATATCGCTTATGTCGACGATAGCGCCTCGTAAGCCTATGGGCTGACCTTCGTTGCCAATAAGTGAAGAATAGATCATAAATGGGAATCGCGTACCGTTCTTTTTTATCAGGGTGTACTCATACGGTTTATTTTCCTCGCCTTCCAGCATTCTTAAAAACTGCTGCTCTATCCTTCCATGATCTTCGGGGGCCACGAATTGAAATACATTTACACCCGCTTCGTATTCTTCTCTAGTATAACCGGTATATTCGAATCCAAGCTCATTTGCGTACGTAATCTTGCCTGCCATATCCATTTCAAAAACAGCCATAGGCAACATATCGGCCAGCTCGCGAAACTTCTTCTCGTTTTTTTTAATTTTCAGGGTGCGTTCTTTTACCAGATCTTCCAGGTGGTCACTGTGTTTTTTTAACTCCCGGGTGGTCGCTGCAAGCTTTTGCCCCCTGTTCTTATGTTTTTGAATTGTTTCTTCAAGCTGTATTACCATTGAGTTAAAGGCATCAGAAAAGCCACCCATAAAATCCACTCGTTGAGAAAAGTCTCCGGATGCTACCCGCTGTGTTTGCCAGTCCAGATGGTTCAAATTCGCTTGTAATGTTTTCAAAGAACCGGCAAGGTATCCTTTTATTTTTATCTGGCGAAAGAAATTGCCGTGAGAAAAATCAGAAATAATTTTTCGAATTTCCATTAGATCCGAATTCAGTTTTCGGAGTGTTTCATAACCGGCCAACTCATCAGGCAGCTTAGATGGAGAGCTTGAAGTGATCATCCCATATAAATGGTCGATTATTTGGTTCAGCCGTATGCTTTCTTTGTGATCCATCCTATCCTCAATTTGTGTCTCTATTTAGCTTTTCTCTGATCCTGCAAAGCACTTCCAGGGCCTCTTCGAAATCATATTCCCCCAGGCGCTGCTCCATGATCGCCCATTCATCCGTAACGGACGATGCCCCCGGTATCGCTTTAAGCTCCAATAGCTTTCTGCCGGCATCCGTATCATCATCCTCGAGCAGTGCCTCGATTTCATCCAGAAGTAATTGAACCCTGGCCATATCCATTTCACTCACGGCACTTGCAGGTTCATCGTCATTCCGTCGATCATTTTCATCCCATGCCGTAATGCCTGTGATCACGCTGGAAAGTTCCTTCGACAGGCCATCCAGAAATTGGCCTGTTTCGGTTTCTTCAGCCCTTATGGAAGCTTCCAGAACTTTGGCCGTTTCATGAAGCCGCCTGGCGCCGATGGTGCCGCTCAGGCCCTTTAAGGTGTGGGCCAGACGGATCGCCCTGTCCCTGTTCCCGGAGGCGATGTTGGATTCGATTTCTGCCACCGCATTTTTATGGTTGACCGAAAATTTTTTGAGCAGTTTACTTAGAAGATTGCTATCCCCCCCAACCCTTTTCAAAGCGTCCTTTATGTTGATCCCCGGCAGTGTCTCGGGCAATTCCATTTGAGATTGTTTGCGTTTTGCACCCCTGTCGACCTTAACAATTCCTGACGCCTGCTCCCGGTTGCCAGGTCTAACATCCCGTTCACCGGGTTTGATCCACTTGACCAGCGTAGCAAACAGCTCTTTGGGATCGATTGGTTTGGTCACATAGTCGTTCATACCGGCTTGCAGACAAGTTTCTTTGACCCCGCCCACCACATCCGCCGTCATGGCTATAATCGGCATTTTTTTGACGCTGGATGTTGCCGGTTTAGTTTCAGGCTCTTTTTCACGCCCCGATTCAAATTCCATACTCCTGATATGTCTGGCAGCCTCGAAACCATCCATCACCGGCATCTGTAAATCCATCAGCACAACCTCAAATGGCAATCCTTCTTTGTGCCCTATCGCCTCAGCGTTTTTACGCCTTACCATATTTACCGCTTCCTGACCGTTGCCTGCCACCATCACGGCTAATCCGGCGTTTTCCAGCAAGCCAACGGCCACTTCCTGGTTGATTTCGTTGTCTTCCACCAGAAGAATGCGAGCGCCGGCAATGGCGTTCACCTCTTCGGAAACGCCGATCTCCATGCGCTTCGGCACCTGACCTTCACCCAATCGTGAACCCAGGGCGTTGCTGACGGCATCAAAAAGGACCGATTGGGTAACCGGTTTGACGAGAAATCCGTCGAATCCTATTTCTTGGGCGGCTTCAACTGCCAATTCGCGCCCATAGGCGGTAATCATAATGATGCACGGTTTTTGCGGTATCTCCTTCTCTCCCCTGATTCGGCGGGTTGTTTCTATCCCGCTCATCCCCGGCATCTTCCAGTCCATCAGCACAAGGTCATAGGGGTTTTGCTCTTCAGTTTCCGCCCGCAAAAGTTCGCGGATGGCCGCCTTACCGGAGTCCACCGTGGTCACATTAAAAGAAAAGGCCTCGAGATAATTTTTCAAAACCGCCAGGGCGACGCGATTGTCATCCACCACCAGAACCCGCAATCCGGACAGATTGGCTGTTGGCAGCCGGTATCGCCGCTGCTCTTTTTCTCTGGTACCAAACTGCGCCGTAAAACTGAAAGTGCTGCCTTTTCCTGCTTCGCTTTCCACTCCCAAACTGCCACCCATCATTTCCACCAGCCGTTTGCTGATAACCAGCCCCAGGCCGGTACCGCCGAATTTTCGGGTGGTTGATGTGTCGGCCTGGCTGAAAGCCGTAAACAGCCTTAACCTCTGGTCGGGAGTGAGTCCTATCCCGGTATCCCTGACGGAAAACTGCAGTGTCACGCGATCATGTTCCTCCTCTATCAACTCCGCTGAAACCACCACCTCGCCTTGATCCGTGAACTTCACCGCGTTTTTCGTCAGATTGACCAGCACCTGCTCCAGTCGCAAAGGATCTCCCGTAAGGCATGCGGGTAAGTCCGTCGACATATCGATGATGAGCTCCAACCCCTTTTCCTGGGCTTCGATACTGATCATATTGGAGAGGTTGGTTAAAATATTGTTAAGTAAAAAATCGACGGATTCCAGCTTGAGTTTCCCGGCCTCGATCTTGGAAAAATCCAGGATATCGTTGATAATGCCCAGAAGGCTGGAGGAGGCCAGATGGATATTGCCCAGATAGCGTTGCTGCTGGGGTGACAGCGCGGTCTGGCCGAGCAGGTGGGCCATGCCGGTCACCGCGTTCATGGGCGTGCGGATCTCGTGGCTCATGTTGGCCAGAAACTCGCTTTTTGCTTTGGAGGCCGCTTCGGCCGCCGCTTTGCTTTCCTCCAGGTCCTCCATCATGCTGAACATGAGTTGGCGGGCCTCGGCCAGTTCAGTGACCCGGCTTTCCAGATCCTCTTCCGTCCGCCTTCTCTCGGTAATATCCGTTATAAAGCACAGCGCCGCGGGTCGCCCATCCCACCGGATGACAACCGCTTTAATCTCAATCCATCTGGTTTCCCCCTTCTTGTCCTCAATCCGAAAGGCATATTCATCGGGGAGCTTTTCACCTTTTATGCGCCTTTCATGGCGGTCCTGCACCATTGCACGGTCTTCCGGGTGGATAAAATCCACCAAGGGTCTGCTGGTCAGTTCTTGGGCTGAAAATCCGAACAAGCTCTCTGCCTGGGAATTCACAAGTCGGAACATCCCGTCTTGGGCCACTAAAATACCCTCTTTGGCATTTTCAAAAAGGGATCGGTACCGCTCTTCTCTCTTGAGAAGCTCCTCTTCAGCCTTTTTCCGCTCGGAAATGTCCTGTACCGTGGCCAGAAGGGAGGCTGGTTCTCCGGTTTCATCTCGTAGCGCGGTTACAGTCGTCCGTGCCCATATAACCGTAACGCCCTTTTTCAGGTAACGCTTCTCGACTACCGCCGGTATGCCATCCTGAAGGAGCTTATCTATTACTTTTTTGGTGTTGGATTGATCGTCAGGGTAAGTGATGTCGGCAACAGTAAGTATTTTTAATTCTTCAACCGTGTATCCCAGCATCTCGGCGAACTGGTGATTCATCGTTTGAAATTGGCCATCGAACGAGGTCATCACAATACCGATTGGCGCCTGTTCAAAGAGGGTTCGAAAACGCCCCTCAGACTCGCGCAACCGCCCTTCGACCTTTCTCCGCTCGCCAATCTCCCTGGCCAACCGCCGGTTCACAACAAGAATAATTGTCACGATGCTGCCGGCAATCAGCACAATTGCCAGGCCGATCCCAATGACCAGCGGCCAGTCGATCTGTTTTTGAAAACGGATATTGACCCATTTTTCCCTGATGATCTGTTTCTCCCGTTCAGTAATGGAGGCAAGGCTTTTTTCCAGGATCGGAATCAGTTCAGGCCAGTCCTTGCGAACCCCGAAGGAAAGTTCGTAGGCGTAGGGAGTGGTGGCCGCTACCGTCAGCTGTGACAGCCCCAATTCGTTCCTGGTCAGGTTGATAGCGGCCGCATTCTCGATCGCCGCGTCAGCCTTGCCGGAAGCAACCGCCTGCAGCGCCTCTCTGAGAGTCACAAAGAGCATCAACTTTTGATCCGGGTGGTCCCGTTTCAGGTAGAAATGAGTGATATAGTCTTTCATCACCGCAATGGTCTTGCCCTGCAGGTCGTCAATCCCTTCGATGACAGGGGCGTCATCCCTGGTGACGATGACCATCGGCAGCTTGAGATAGGGTTTGGTGAACAGCAGATACTCGGTGCGCTCTTGGTTTTTGGCAATAGCCGAGATGATATCGATCTTGCCCTGCCTGGCCTGTTGCAGAACCTCACTCCAGGAAAGATCACTGACCGGGTCAATGCGGATTCCCATTTTTTCCGACAGGATCCGGATATTGTCAGCGGTGATTCCGGCAAGCTGGCCTTCAGTATCGAAGTATTCCACCGGTGGCCAGCTCGGGTCGATCCCCAACCGCATGACTGGGTGTTGCTTTAGCCAGGCTTTTTCAGCTTTGGTCAACCACGCTTTCTCTTCCACGGTTAGATTGATGATGTCAGAGGATGCGGCCTGTACACACACGGTCGCCAGGTTGAACAACAGCGCGACAAAAAGCCCGGCAGCGAGATGATATAAACTATTGGCCCTCATAATGCAGTTA
>CAZWAE010000039.1:12026-22481 GCA_964631805.1 uncultured Desulfobacteraceae bacterium
ATTCCACACTCTTATATTTCGGTTCCTGCCCGAGTTGCCCCAGCAGTGAATTGATTGTCTGTTTTAAACTGATAATCTGTTTTTCCCGCCCCACCGCCAGGCGGTTGAAACGCTCCAGATCATCCATGTACTGCTTCAGCTTCTCCTCCGCTTCCTTGCGGGGGGTAATGTCCATCACCGTGCCCACCATCCGCAGCACACCTTGTTCATCGTTCCTTTCCACAATCTCGCCCTTGGAAAACTGCCAGCAGACCTCACCGGACCGGGTAGTGACCCGGTATTCCACCTCGTAGGTGTCAGTCTCACCCCTGCGGTAGGCCTCTCCGATCTGCAGCACCCGATCCCTGTCATCGGGATGCAGCGACCGGATCCACTTGTCGCGGGTCAAATTGTCAAGCGCATCGGGAGCGTGGCCGAACATCTCCCTCCAGCGCCGGTTTACCACCATTTCTCCGGTAACCAGGTTCACATCCCAGAAACCCAGGTCCCCACCCTTCAATGCCAGCGCAAGACGTTCCTCGCTATAGACGAGACTCCGATTGGCCTCTTCCGTAACCTCCTTGGCCCGTCGAAGTTCTGTGGTCCGCTCATCCACCAGTTCCTCAAGGTGTTTGCGGTGTTTCTCCAACTCCAGTTCATTTGCTTTTCTCTCTGTAATATCCTCAATGACCGATAATAGTTGCTTTTCACCTTCCCTGGTAAAAAGCACAAGGACCGTCAAGCTAACCCATATTGGGAAACCACCCCTATGCCTGAACCTCGCTTCATATCCCGTGAGCATCCCTTTTTCTAGTTTTTCTATAGCGCTGATAAGGCCCTTCCTGTCTGAGGGATCTTCATAATTGTCTATTGTCGGAACTGAAAGGGCCTCCTCACGTGACGCATAGCCGAGCATTTTAACCATTGCCGGATTGGCTTCCAGGGTCTTCCCGTCAAAAGTGGTCAAGACGATTCCAACCGGGATATTCTCAACCAAATCACGGAACTTCGCTTCACTCGTCTTCAGATCCACCGATCTTCTGGCAACCATCCGATTGAGCTGCCGGTTCCAGTTAACGAGCACTATAATGATCAGGACGATGGGAACCAGTACCTTCCAGATGAGCGTGTGGTCGAATCCACGCTCGTAGGCTACCGCAATCCAGCGATTATAGATTTCAAGCTTTTTATCTTCAGTAATCGCATCCAGGGCCTTTTGCAGCAGCCCGGCGAGAACAGGCTGATCCTTGCGAACACCGATGGCCAGATCGTAGCTATAGGGGGTTTCTCCCGTCACCTTGAGACCTGCAATGCCTTCCCGTCCCATAATATGGCTGATGCTGGCAAGACTGCCGACGAAGGCATAGGCCTCACCGTTTCGTACCGCCTGCAGCCCTGTATTAATATCTTTTACAGGTTTCAGCGCTAAATCCGGATGATTGTTGACCAGCATATCATGTGAAGCGTAGTCGGAAACCACCGCCACTGTTTTTCCCGCAAGTTCCTTTATTTCACTGATGTAAGCGACACGCTGATCGGTCACGATCACGATGGGGAAACTGAGATAGGGCCGGGTAAAACGCAGATAGGATTCACGCTGGGGCGTGCGTGCAACAGCAGACAGCAACTCGATTTCTCCCTTTTTTGCGGCGTCGATGGTTGCCTGCCAGCTTTGGGGTGCCGCAGGCGCAACCGTCACCCCGAGGGTTTCTGCGATCAGGGCCATGTAGTCGGCACTCATGCCCTTGTAGTTCCCTTCCTCGTCAGCAAACTCGACCGGCGGCCAGTCGACATCGTAACCCAGACGGAGCACCGGATGCTCTGAAATCCAGGCCCGCTCTTTCTGTGTCAATTCAAGCGGGGTGCGGACTCCTTTTATCAAAATCCACCTCTGGATGATTTCGTTGATACGGGTCCGGCCCAACTTGTCCATGGCCTTGTTCATAATACCGATGAACTCCGGCCACTCCGCCCTGATGGAGGCGGGTATTTCCTGGCGATGCTTGTGCGAAAAAAAAACCGGTTCGATCCCCACCAGCATGTGTTTGTTGATCAGGTAATTGTGTAATTGCAGGCCAACTGCCGCATCGGCCTTGCCCTCGAAAACCAGCGTCAGCATTTTCAAAGCGCTGTCCGTCTCGATCAACTCGATTTGATCCCTATGGGGTTTCAGGGCCTGGTCCACCATATAAACCCCTTTGAGCGTGGCAACTTTTTTTCCGGTGAGATCCTTCAAGCTGTTGACCCGAAAGGGGGCATCGGTCCTGGCAAAAACGGTCGGCATGGCGGTCCAAATGTATTTTGTGGTCAGAAGCCCCACCGATTTGGCCAGCGCTTCGGCGGAAAGCAGAAACCCGTCAATCCGTCCCCCTTTAATCTCATTGATGATTTTGGCCCAGGGCCCGATCTCCATATTTACTTTCAGCCCCATTATCGGCGCCAGTTCACCATAGAGGTCAATCAAAATGCCGGTCAGCCGCCCATCTTCCCCGACAATCACATGGGGTTGGAAGTCCGGAGCGAATCCCAGGGTTATTTTCGGATGCTCGGCCAGCCAGGCTTGCTCTTTTTCAGTCAGTTCGATGGCACGGGCCGGGCCGGGCTGCATCCAAAAGGCTGCCAGGCCGAGCGCCAGGACGAAAAGCGTCCGGGCGAAACCGCGACATTTGGTCCATTTTCCCAAGAAACAGCCCATGCTGTCTTTTCTTCTCCTTGTCATCGCGTCACTCCACGCTTTTGTATGTCGGTTCCTTTCTCAGTTCCCCCAGAAGTAAATTGATCGACTTTTTCAAGTTGACGATCTGCCGTTCACGGTCCACAGTCAGGCGGTTGAAGGGTTCCAACTCTTCGGTGTGCGTTAGTACAAAATTTGGATTCGAAATGTCGGTAGATCGCAACCAGAAACCGGATGCGATCATCCTGAAACAGGATTGAGCGAAAGAAACGATGGATCCACACCGCCATAAGGAAATAAGCTATTGGTTCAAGGGCAAATCAATGCGGACGGTGGTCCCATTTTTCGCCGAAGTGTCCAATGAGATTTTGCCGCCAAGTGTTTCGGTAATCAATCTGGCCGAGTACGTACCCAGCCCCGTTCCCCCGGATTTTCCGGCTGTTGCGTATTTTTCGAAAAAGTGGTCACGAATTTCTACCGGAACGTCCCCCCGATTATGGATGCTGACTGAATCATTCCTCCCATGGTTCATGGTAAGTGTGATGTTTTCTTTTTTCGGGGACGCCTCCACCGCATTCTTGAACAGATTGGACAGCAGGGAATACAGCAGCAATTTCTCTCCTTTTACCATAAACTGTTTTCCATTTTCTACTACCTCTCCATCGACGATCAACTTGACGGTTAATCTTTTGGATTTCAAACGGATTCTACTCTCCGCGATGATTTCGTTAATAACATCTAAAACGTTGACCATCTCCGATCTAACGGTATAGGTCCTTTTTTCCATTCTATACAGGTCGAGAGAAAGGTTTATCATATTCAGCATCTTTCTTCCCAGTTGAATGATTTTATCCAGGTTATCCAATTGTTTCCCGGACAGATCCCCATCGGACTTTATTATCGCGGGATAATTGATAATACCGTTTAAGGGCGACTTTAGATCATGGCGGGTGATCCGCTCCACATCTTCCCGCAACTGCATATTTTCCTTTAAAATTTCCCTTTGACGCATGAGCGCCAAATGCGTCTTTACCCGCGCAAGTACGATTGGCGGACTGATCGGTTTCGTGATATAATCAACGCCCCCTATCTCAAACCCTTTAACCTCATCTTCGACTTCATTCTTTGCTGTAATGAAAATGACGGGAATTTCCGTTGTCGTTCCGTTTGCTTTTATTCTCCTGCACACCTCGTAACCGTCGATGTTGGGCATCATAATATCCAGCAGGACCAAATCCGGGGGGTTCTCTCCATGAATTATTTTCAGGGCGCGTTCGCCGTTGAGGGCCGCTTTGATCTTATAGTCATTTTTGAGGATACCATCCAATACATCGATGTTTTCCGGAGTGTCATCTACAACCAATATCGTCTGTTTTTCTGCTTTGCCCATCATTTTACTCCCTTTTTCTAATAGGGTATCGTCCTCGTTAAGCGTCACTATGTTTGATGCCGGCGTCTATGGCACTCAACAGATCCATATCGTCGAAGGGTTTATAGAGAAAGTCCACGGCGCCGCATTCCATTGCGGTTGTGAATACCCCTCCATTTTCATGGGCCGTCATGAACACGATGGGGATTTTCAAGCCGGAATCCGTCATTTGCCGCTGCAATTCCAACCCGCTCAAACCCGGCATCCGCACGTCCAGCACGATTAAATCAGGATCCTCCTTGACCCCGTCATCCAAAAATTCCTGAGCCGAAGAGAAGGTTGACACCTGAAACCCGGCCGACTTCAGCAGCCGTTTCAATGCCCTGCGCACTGAGGAATCGTCATCTACAACGCAGATAATGGTTTTGGTCTGCATCATCATCTGACTCCTGTGAAACTCAAACTTTTTAACTGCAAGGGGAGATGAACTCGATATTCGACTTCACCAAAAAAATTTAATAAAACCAAAAGATTACGGTTGGTTATGGCGGCAGGTGGTTAAACAATAGAGCCAGCGCAGGATGAAGTGAAACCTGACCGCGGATTACGCCACGGTCATCGGCGGGTAGAGGGATATATAAACCACCTCGTGAAAGGATGGTATCGGTAATTAATGGTGGTGTCTATTGGACCTAGGTTTAGATCGGTAGGACTTTAGTCTTACATCCAGCCCCAAATAGGCAATTTTCTGATCTATAATTTATTTTCCAGGGGGAAACGTTCGATTTCCGGAAAATTGGAATGGGTTCGATCGACCCTGTGCAGAATCGGATTTTTCAGCCATTCGGACCAAATCTGCCAGGGATGGGGCTTTCATTTTATCCATTACGCGGCCGCGATGAACCTTGACGGTTTTTTCGCTTATTTCCAGTTCGAAAGCGATCTGCTTGTTCGGCAATCCCTGTACCACAAGGGAAAAAACTTCTTTTTCGCGTTGGGTCATATTGTCTATCCGTTTTCGAATCTCATTGCGTTCAGCCGCAAAAAGCTTATTTTTTTTGTCTTTCGCGATCGCGTCGTTAATGGCATCCAGAAGCGTCTGTTCGTCGAAGGGTTTCTCTATAAAATCGACGGCTCCGGCTTTCATTGCATTCACGCTCATGGGGATGTTGCCGTGCCCGGTGATAAAGATAATGGGTATATTCAAGCCCATATCAGCCAGTTGATCCTGAAGTTCGAGACCGCTCATTTCCGGCATCCGGACGTCGAGCACCAAACAGGCCGGCCCCTCACAGGGCTCGCACTGCATATACTCCTTGGCCGATGCATAGGCTTTCACCTTGAGACCCATGGATTGAATGAGCCGCGACAGGCTCTTGCGCACTGAAACGTCGTCATCGATAACGGATACCGTTGCATCGGATTGGTTCATCTATGTTTCCTTGTATGCCGGCAATGTTAAATAGAACACCGCACCCCCATCAGGATGGTTCTCAGCCCACATTTTGCCCCCATGCGCTTCGATAATGGACTTGCTGATGGAAAGTCCCATGCCGATACCTTCCGGTTTCGTCGTGAAAAACGGCTCAAAGGCGCGATCGAACCGGTCCGCATCGATCCCGGGTCCAATGTCCCGAACTGACACCCTGACACTTTTCTGATCTGCCTTTTCAGCGGCAATGACTACCTTTCGAGAGTGGACATTGAGATCCGACATGGCCTCCGATGCGTTGATGATGAGATTCAGAATGACCTGCTGCAGCTGGACACTGTCACCAATTACCGGGGGTAGGGTATCGTCCGATTCCATTTGAATCGAAACATTTCGTATGATGGCTTCGCTCTTGATGATGGCCAGCGTATCTTCGAGCATCCGGTTGATATCGATACTGATCCTGTCAACTTCTGTCTTCTTGAACAATGCGCGAAGCCGGCGTATAACATCGCCGGCACGTTTGTCGTCAGAAATAATATCGGCCAATATTTCCTTCACCTCTACGAAATCCGGCTCTTCCCGATTTAGGAAACGCTGGGCCGCCTGGGCATTACTCATTATCGCCGTGAGGGGCTGGTTGATTTCATGGGCCAGTGATGCCGCCAATTCACCCATCAGGGTCACACGGTCCATGTGAGCCACCTCCTTTCTAAGCTGCCGGGTCTCCTCTTGTGCTTTTCTTCTACCGGTAATATCACGGTTGCTTGCCCGAATACCCAAAAAATTACCTTTTTCATCCTTGACCGATTGGCAGGCATGTTCGATCACGCAAATCGTACCATCTCTCTTGCGGATTCGGAATTGAATATCCTGGAATTGCAGATCGGCACCCTCCTCACTCATGTGATCCGTCCACACATGCCTGTCCTCCTCTAAAACGATTCGTTCCATCAGTCCGGGATCGGCAATAAATTCCTCCGCATTATAACCGGTAAAACGTGCGCATGATGGTGAAACGTAATTAAAGCTTCCATCGGGATTTTTCCACCACTCCCAGTCATAGGTAAAATCGGCCACGGTTCGATAGCGTAATTCCGCGGTACGCAGGTTGTCTTCAGTTTCTTTGCTGTGGCTTACATCTCTATAAACCGCCACAATTTCTCCCGATGGCAGTTTATAAACCATATTTTCCACCCATTGCGAAATCCTGTCATCTCTATAATTTATGGCAGGGGTGTAGACCGATTGTCCGGTCTTCCACACCTGTTGAAATACACTTAAAAGGCCTATATCACGAATGCCCGGAAATAGTTTAACGACACTTTGACCCATTACCGTCTCCCGGGCCACTTTGGAGATCATTTCGCCCGCTTTATTGATATCTAAAAATATGAAATCCTCTCCCTCATCTACGGCCTGATAAACAGCGACGCCATTCATGGTGTTTTCAAAAATCCCTCTGAATCTGGCCTCACTCGCCTCCAGTTCTCTTTCCACCCGTTTACGATCGGTGATATCGTTGACACCGGCCACTGCTCCGGAAAAATTGCCCCGGTTATCAAAAATAGGGGATGCGTTCATCAAAGTATATATTGACTCGCCGCTTTTTTTTCTAAACATGAATTCGTGCTGATCGGTTATCCCCCGGCGGCGCCTTCCCAATAAATTTTTCGCCCTTTTTACCCAATCATCGGTCATGAAAGAGAAGAGGTGCTCTCCCATCATCTCCTCTACAGTGTAGCCGAGCATTTCAGCCATCTTGGGATTTACAAACGTGGTTGTTCCTTCGGCGTCTATCCCCCAGATACCCTCGGTCAATGTTTCGATGAGCCGGCGATATTTTTCTTCGCTCTCTCTCAATTCCTTTTCCGCCATCTTACGACCGGTAATGTCCGTTGCTATGCCAATATAACCCAGCTTTTCTCCGTCACTCCCCTGCACGGGTTGCGCATCTCCAATCACCCATCTCTCCCGGTTATCACTGTGGACAAAACGATAGGTCGAGTGATACGGAATTCCGTGCTTAACCAGATCGGTCCACGCCTTGAACACCTTTTCCCGGTCATCCGGGTGAAGCGCCGACGTCCAACCGTTTCCTGTCATATTCCCGGAATTCAGACCCATTATTTCCTCTAACTTTTTATTGCCATATCTTCCGTTCCCGTTAATGTCCGCATGCCATATACCAACGGGAGCACTGTCGAACATAGTCAGATAATAACGCTCGGTTTCGTGGAGTTTTTCTTCAGCCATCCTGCGTTTTGTGATATCGCGACCCACTGCAATAATGTCTTTGACCCGGCCTTTCCCATCCAAAAAAGCGCGATTAGACCAGGAAAACCATCGCCAGCCATCTACCGTCAGCGAACGTTCGTCATGCTGACAGGTATAGGGTTCTCTAAATAGATTTCTCAAAGATTCGGCAACCCGATCACGATCATCCTCATGTATCAGAGGCATGAACTTCCCGCCAAGCAGCTCTTCTTCCGACTTGCCGAATATTTTACAATATGGCGGGCTGACATAAGTGAGTCGACCTTCAGCATCGAACTTCACAATCAGGTCATTCATATTTTCAACGATTAATCTATACCTTTCCTCGCTTTCTCTCAGTGCCTCCTCGGCCAGCTCCTCTTCAGCCTGTTTTTGCTCGGTGATGTCAAAAAATGATCCAAACATGAATGATTGACCGTCAGCCTCATCTATAAACATGCTTGCAGTAAACAGAACAAAAAACAAAGAGCCATCTTTTCTTTTTCCGATGTCTTCTCCCACAGCCACACGCTTGTCGCGCAACTCATTAATGGTTTTAAAGACATCATCTCCTTCCAAGAATTCCGGCAAAGATCTCCCGAGCAACTCATCCTTGCTATTATAGCCCCACAATTTCACACAGGTATCGTTTGCATATATCAGTTTTCCTTCCTTATCCGTGATTACGATGGCATTAATAGACGATTCGACGGCAGTTTGAAATATCTTCAAATCCCGTTCCACCGGCTTGCGAACAAGAGACTTTTCTTCTAATTCCCTGACCCTTTGTTCCAATTCTTCATAGGTTGGTTTATCAGCCATTCGGACATCTTCCAATTACTATCAAAAAAGACTATTCAGTGTCATTAATTTGTGAATTGCACCGGGAATTCCGCCAAATATCACAAGTCAGCAAATTTTTTCAAATGGTTGCAATTTGACAAGCCTTTCTGATTGTTTCGGTAATCATACTTTGCCAAGTTGGCTAAAAGCTTCGATTACATCAGATCGAGCCACAACAAGCTTGAGAACGATGTGTCGCTAATAATCTATAACGGAATGAAAATCCAAGATATATGGTTTGTCTGAAATCAATATTTTTCTGCTTCAGATAAAGATAGCATGCTATGAAATTTGGATATCTCGATATTAAACAACATAACGATACCACAAATCACCCTAAATTTTCAAATGATTGCGATTTGGAACCTATCTGATATTAGGATAACCATGGACTGTACCGATTGGGGCATTACTGTAAATTCCGGTATTGTCTCGCTGAATGTTGAATTTTACGTCTTTTCAAACAAAAGCTCCGTTGATGCAGACCGCCCGGATGTCCGGGGCACCACTTGAAAGCTGTTCCGGTGCCTGTCCGACAACAACAAATGTCGCAGGTCGCCCCTTATGGAGAAGGCCCAGGCGGTCGGTACCGAGCACGGCGGCACCTTCAGCGGTCGCGCACCGGATGGCCGCCTCAACAGGATACCCCGCTGTCATCAGCAATCCCATCTCCTCCCAGATCGACCGCCCGTGGTGGACGCCGATGCTGCCGGCGTCGGTACCGATAGACACCCGGACACCGTACTCCCTGGCCAACCGTAATTGCTCCAACTGGTGATCCAGTGTTTTCATGCAGACATCGTACCCACGGGCATCCGGGTTCAAACTGTCCGCATGCGCCTTTATGGGACAAACCGTGGGCAACCAGTGGACCTGCCGCTCCGCCATCCGTTTTAAATTATCCTCTCCCATGAAATAGCCGTGTTCGATGGAATCGCAACCGGCCTCGACGGCGATCCTGACCGGCACCTCCCCATTGGCATGCACCATCACCTTCAAACCTAGAATCCTGGCCGCTGCCACAGCGTCGGTCAACTCTTCAAGATCGAATTGAGGGGGTGTCTGCTTCCCGTAACGAAGCAGGCTGTTCAACCCGGAGTTGACAATTTTGACGTGATCGACGCTTCTGCTTCCTTTTGTGATAGCCTCGGCAAGGGTTTGGTCCTCCTCCGGGGGGCGTCCGATCATACGGCCGTATCGGCCCCTGGCATGCCAAGCCCAACCGGCAGCGCTTATGGTGACGGGCGTTTGGTGTATCCGGCCTGTTTTTCCGGACTCCGTTTTGTATCGAAGGACAAATCCATTTCGATCCCCTCCGTCCCGCACCGCAAGGACGCCGTATTTGAGGTGATCCCGGAGATTGCCAAAGATGGTTCCGCACGCCGCCTCAAATCCGGCTGCCAGTTGGCGATCCCGGGTTTCCCGAAGGGTGACCCCGGCCATGAACAGGTGGGTATGACCGTCGATCAGCCCGGGAATAACGGTGCATCCGGTAAAATCCGCAACGCATTGAAATCGGTCAGATCCGGGGTAAACATCAACAACATCCTGAATAATGCCGTTCTCAACCACGATTCCGGCATTTTTCTGAAACGGTCTCCCGCTGCCGTCGATGAGCCACCCGGTACGGATCAATATTTTCCCGTTATTATCAGAACTCAAGGCTGCGATCCCCCAATAACTAATTACGAAATAAAAATTACTTTTTAAGATGTCCCTAGTACTGCAACCGACCTATTTGTGTCAAAAAAGAAGGTGAATTCAGACCCGCCTTTAATTCGGCAGAATACGCGGCAACTGATCCGATTCGCATATCCGGACTTGAAAATCGGTGATTAAATCTCTATAGTCATTGATAATAAACTCGTATGTGATAAATTTGCTCATCTTACTTATTGTCCG
>CAZWAE010000040.1:0-22415 GCA_964631805.1 uncultured Desulfobacteraceae bacterium
CTTTAGCCATCCATTGGTAGTTAGTGTCGCATCGGTGTCGGGTACCCACCGATCGCCCTCATTTTGAATACAAATAGTGCCAAGTCTTAATAATAGGACCGGCCGGTAACAATTTCACCCTTTTGACGTTGACGGATTTATAATTTTCCTGAAAAAGCGAAAAACCGCCGGATCGGACCACCTCCTCGGCCCGATGATTTTTTGAATGAGAATCCCTTTTCTATCGACAATAAAGATCCCCACAAACGGGGCGGCGCAGCACAGCATCATGGCCAGCATATGATTGTTTCTGACAATATTGAATCATCGATTTCATCACACATACTCCTTCTTAGGCAATATAATTATGCCACATCGTCTTCAAATTCAATGACATTTCATCGATTTTCCACCGGTCACCTTGTTCAGCCGTTCCAGATATCGTCCCCATATTCCTTTTTTCTTTGGCGGTTTCGCGTCCAGATATCTGGCAGGGTTGGAGGCAAACTCATCACAGCAAGACTGGGCACAAAAATAGTAGGTCCGTTTCTGATATATATACAGGTAGGCAGATTTTCCGGGAAAGACATTCATCAAACAGACAGGATCGGTAAACACTTCCTTCGGGGTTGCTGATGGTTCCATGTGACTCTCTCCTTTTGGTTATGCGTTTCCCCGATAATAGAGCAATTATCATGCCACAATGTAGGAATTAACAAATCCATTGTTTTTTATGGTCATACCGGCAAATGATGATGATAGAGGCCTGGCAGGGTGCGAAAAAATACACCGGTAACCCCACCGGATTGGGCACAAAGTGGTTACAAACGAACCATCGACTATGCCGATGGCCAAAATGGACTGCCCATGGTTTGAAACGGTTTCGGTAAAGGCTCGCACAATTGAGACAGCCATTTCTGAAATACCGGAGGCGGTCTTTTATCCCAGGTAGAGCTTGAAAAAGATATTGACGACGGCAAGTGCAAACAGTGCGGGGGGTATCATGGCCTTTGACCTTGCCGCAGGATCCTCGATGACGGATTTCAATCCCGCACACCCCCGACTCAGGCCGAAATAGAGCCCTGCCAGCAGGATGATACCCTGGATGGCGGGAATCCATTCCGGAAAAAATGGTTCAAAAGGGATGTCGGCGGTGCCGAAAAGGTCCCATCCCAGGCCCAGTGGGTCGGACACCACCACCAGGATGTAGTTATAGTTGACCATCACCGACGGGAGGCTGAACGCAATCCAGGCAAAAATCCCTACGGGAATCAGGATGTAAGACAGCCGGAGTGCCATCATTTTGCGGTCAATGGATACATTGGCAAAACGTCTTGCCGCTTCTGCGGTCAGCATGAAAAGATAGGGAACCACCACCAGGGCGGATCCCCACAAAATGCCCAGATAACCCAAAAAGGCTATCAGGTTCCCGCTTTCGGTGACGTTGGCGGACGCCTTTATCCATCCCCAGGGACCCAGCATGGTGATACTGAAGGCGACGGCCACCACCAGCATGATCATCACATTAAACATTTCATCATACCCCTTCAGGGTCCGGTCAGACCCGAAGGGGCGCAGAAAAATTCCCACGTTGTCTTTGGGGCAGCTTTTGATGCATTCGGTACAAAAGCCGCAATAGTTGTTTCGGCTCATCTTCCCGACATACTGGTTCCAGGGGCAGGCCCAGCCTTCGGGTCCTCCTGCAAAACAGGATTTGGTTTTGTGTCGTTTGCAAACCTCCGGGTCAACAGCCCGGACCGCCGTGACGGATGCCATGGAATAGTTGCCCAGAAAACCGCCCACCGGGCATAGGTAGAGACAAAAAGCACGCTGACGGTAAATCAGGGCCAAAATCAGCGTTGCGCCCAGGATCAGTAAAAACATAATAGCGGTGGCTACCGGGCGGGTGATCAGGATGATGCCGAAAGAGATCATGGCCATGAAAACAATATTCTGCAGCCACATGTTGCGCATTTTTTGGGGCCAGTCTTTCTGCAGCCCCATGAAACGGTGGTGCAGGCGTTTAAACGGCTTTTCAACAAACCGCACCGCGGTAAGGCTTCTGCGGCTGAGCCACTCCGCTGGTGCCGGCAACGGACATATCATGCACCAGAGCCGTCCGCCCATCGGTACGAAAATCGCCTTTAAGGCAAACCACCAGAGAATCCATACGAAAATAATGGCGATATTCCGGTTTCCCACAGGACTCCCCCAGAGGCTGCTCAGGAGAAAAAGGTAAAAGATGACAAACCCAGGAAACAACAGCACAAAATGCAGGCTGCGTCGTTTAACCAGCCATTTGAGCCAGGGAAACCGCTCTGTCAGGTTGATGCCCGTTCCTTTGTCGAGCGGCCTTACATCATACCGGAACCAGATCAACAGGCTGAGGGTGATCCACACCGACAGGGTGATTGCCATATGGTACACGGTGTTGGGGCGCACAATGAGTTCACCCGTCATAAACGGGTGAAGATTGCCGCAAACCTGGGTGCAGCGATAGGTGAACTTCCCGGCCTTATCGGCAACAAACTCAACCTCCGAAACCTTATCCCAATCGGCAACCTGTTTTCCGTTATCGTCCTCCCAGGTGTACTTCTGGTAGGCGACCCCCTGCTGCTTTAAGATCAGCTCCACCGGATAGCCGTCCAGGTCAAACCCGTGGGTCACATCCAGGGATGTGGGCTTGATGACGATTTTATCCCCCCGGTTGACAATGATTCTGGCGGGCGTGTATCCGTATTTGGCGGCTTTAAAGTCGATGGTATGGGTGCTCGGAGAGAGGGACATCATCCGGAGAAGAAAAGGGATGGCCAAGGCGAGCACAAAGCCCAACAAGATAAAAAAAAGTGACCATTTTTGCCTTTGTTTCATTGTGTAGTCCGATCCTGTGCCGGGTCCGAACCTTTTGCCAGGAGATCGAACAGCGCCACGGCATCCGGACCGTCCCACCGACGGGAGCCCATGGCCTTTCCGATCAGCCCACCTCTTTTGTCCAGGATAAAGGAGGTGGGGATGGACCGGATGCCGAACCGAAGGCCCACATCTCCCTTTTTATCCAGAAGGGAGGTAAACGACAGATCATATTTTTTAAAAAAAGCCTCCACCTGTCTCCCGGATTCCCGCAGGTTCACCGCCACCAAAGTAAAAGCGCGACCCTTAAGGCGTCGGGACAAATTTTCCAGAGAGGGCATCTCCTCCCGACAATCGGGACACCAGGTGGTCCAGAAGTTGAGCAGGACGATTTTACCCTTAAAATCCGCCACGCGCACTGTTTGTCCGTTCACATCCTCAAGTTCGATCTCCACCGGCGGTGCGATGCCCGCGAGCCATATGATTCCCAGGTTTTTGAACAACCGATCGGTCTGCTTTCGGGCATTCGAATCCGAGCCGCCCTCCGCATGGGCGATTCCTATTCCCACAGTTAACCATGCGAACATTCCGAAGATAATTCCAAGGACCGGGGGAAAACAGATAGAGGATTGCTTCTGGAGCCTTTTCATGATCGTCGTCACCCGGATCAGAGCGTAAACCGGTTTAAAAACGGAAACCAGGCTTGGACCAGTGTCAGCGAGTTGGTGTAAATCAATATCCCCATGACCACCAGTATCAAACCGCTGACCTTCTCGATGAGGCCCAGATGCTTCTTAATCCGGTTGAAAAACCTGAAAAAATGGTGCACGCACAGGGCCGTCAGAAAAAACGGCAGCCCCAGGCCGAGGGAATACACCAGCAGTAGGCGGACGCCCTGATGGACCGTATCCAGGGTGCCGGCGAACGTCAGGATGCCTCCCAGCACCGGCCCGATGCAGGGGGTCCAGCCGAAAGCAAAAGCGGCGCCCAGCAACAGGGCGCCGACGAAACCGGCTTTTTGATTCTGAACCGGAATTCTGAACTCCCTTAAAAAAAAGAGGGGTCGAATGAGGCCCATCTTCAAGATGCCGAAAAAAATGATAATCAGCCCGGCCGCCTTGGTCATAAAACCAAGGTTAAGGGCCAGTTTGGTACCGATCCACGTGGCCGATGCCCCCAGCAGGATGAACACTGCGGAAAATCCCAGGATGAAAAAGGCGGCCGTGAGCACCACGGTTCGATGCTCTAGTCCCAGAAACACCACTTTTTCCGGGTTCGATTTAAGTTCCGGAATGGTGACACCCGAAATAAAGGAAACATATCCGGGGACCAGTGGCAGAACGCAGGGGGACAGAAAGGAAACGATGCCGGCGGCAAACGCCATCAATATGGAAATATCGGTGAGCATTGTTTATTTGTACAGCACGCTCGGGGTGCCCCGAGTGAGGGTCAGTTGAACGGATATCGTGTCATCACCCGTTATGCTTACCTTCTGCTTTTTGGTTTTGAGTTTTTCATGCCAGGTTTTGATTAGATAATTCCCGGGCGGCAGATTCGGAACCGGTCCGATACCCGATGATTCCGAAACCACGGCGGCAGGAAATTCAAACCGACCCTTCTCGTCAGTGACCGCGTAATAGGGATTTTTCATCACCATTATATAGGCCTGCATCTCTGCGTGAACATCGCAGCGAAGCTCGACGATTCCCGGTTTTTCGAACCTGACGGTCTTGACCTCTCCCGGCTTGTAACTGCCCAGGTTGAAAGGGTTGGCCCGGGAGAGGGAAAACACGTTGTGGTCCACCTTGTCATGATTGGGAAATGAAATTGTGGCCCCCACCGGTACCGGAAGAAGGTGAGGCAAGAATGTGAGATTTCTCTGATCCATCTCGAACCGGACCTTTTCGAGATTAAGATCGGCAGCCGGTGCCTCGGCCAGATACACGAGCACATTGCCCGGCGAACGCAACCCCTTGACCTTGACCGTACCGGTGATGCCGCCGGCTGCCGCCAGTGCGGGAAAATAGGCCGACAATCCGATAACAATCATTAATTTAAATAAATTCTGTTTCAACGCATTCCTCCATATTAACTATCGATAAACCCGTTTCGCGGCTTTGCCGGGGGTCATTGAATTACCAGACACTGCTGGTGATGGGAATATCTTCAACTTCCCAGTTCTTAAGATTCGCCAATGGTTTTACCACCGGCCGATAGATCAGCTGCGCTTCGGCAACCGGCTCATCCCCGGGGTCCTCAACGGCAAACCGGAATTCCAGGGTCACCGTTTTTTTAGGGCGTATCCGGGTGTCGGCAGCCACAGCCGTTGCCTTCCAGAAAGGAACATGGAGATTGCCGTTTCCATCCTGGAGCACTCGGGCAAAGACCGCCCCGGGCAATCCGGCATAATCGCCATTTTCAATCTTTCCGTTTCCGGTCCAGTCCGGCAATCGGGACCCACCGACCATCTTCAAGGGCTTTTCCGCAGAATCGGTGGCCTGGATCAGCAGCATGACGCTGCGCATGGTTTCCCCTGTTGGCACCCAGTGCCCACCGTTGGTGTTGGTGATATAGACCTTAACGGTGAGAATATTCCCGGCGACCTCGCCTTCGATCTCCATGGAAAGGGCGGTTTTAAGCTGGATAGCCGTAGCGCCGTCAAAGTGATGGGGCCGGATGTCGCGGGGAGACCTGTGGGTGCCCCACATGTCCCGGGCATGCCCGTCGATCACATAGTTGTCATAGGGCAGCATCTCTTTTCGCCAGCTCATGTGACAGTCCTGGCACTTTTTCCCCTTGTTGCTGTCCCCGGCCTGCAACCCATCCTGCCACTGCTTCCATTCCTGGTAGGTGGTCTGGATGGGCAGGAAGGTGCTGTCCGGTTTGAGGCCGAAACCCTTCCACTCCTCATCCGTATAGATTCTTTCGCGGTCCCATGTGGAACCCTCCGGCAGTTTCTTAAATTGGCTGTGGCAGGTAGAGCAGTAGCGCCCCTTGTCGAATATCGGGCTGTAGGAGGCGGCCATGGGACCGTTGACCACATCGTCATAGGGGCCAAAAACCATAATGGAGTTACCCCTCGCCGGGGTTTGCCGTTTCAGCACCGGCGCGAACCCGCTGGGGCGATCGGCTTTTTTGACGACGTTCCTGATCTTGTGGCAGTAGTCGCAGCTGATGCCGTCCCATTCGGTACGGGGTGACCAGAGCGCCGCCTTCAGATCCTTCTTTCTGAAATTGGAAGCCGCCACGGAAGGCGCATGGCAGGTGGCGCAGTTTCCCTCATCTTTTGGGTTGTCCCTCCTGTATCCCGGTCCGATACCGGTTCGGCCGGCACTGTCCGTGCCGTAGTACATGTTGAGGACCTTGGGGTTGGAAGTGGTATGGGCCATCTTGGACTTGTCCCAGTAGCGGGTCACCTTTACGTGGCAGCGGGAACAGGTCGTAGGAGAGATGAACCGGTAGGCGGGGTTGTCTCTCCGGGGAATCGGGTTGAGAAAAATCTCTCCGGCATCGCCCATGGGATAGGCCATTTTGGCATTGTTGAACCAGCCGTCCTTGCCGGCGGTTACCTTAAGGCTTTTTACCGGGGCATGGCCCGTCGCCAATTCAAACATCCCCTGCCGATCGGTGAGCGTATAATTCTCCTCCCCTGCGATCCGCACCCGGGCGTCGGACACCGGCCCGTACTCCGACACGATCCGGCCGCTTATTTTCCGGCCGCCTGTGATCCCGGAAGTCGAGGGGGTATTGCCGAAAGCGGCTGAAACAACAGCTGCGGCAGCGATCACGGACACTACGAAACCGATTATGGTCAGCGGTTTTCGCCAGCTCATATTTTCCTCCCGAACACAGGTGGTCGTTGGGTCAGACCTCTACCACCAGGGTTCCCTGCATGTTTTTATGATTGTCGCCGCAAATGGCGTTGCATGAAAAGGTAAAAGTACCCGTTTTGTCGGCGGTAAAGGAAACCAGAACCGTCTTTCCGGGTTGGATCCCGTCATTAATGAAAACGCCGAAATCCTTGAGACTGAAACCGTGGACCACATCGCTGCTCTTGAGCCTCAGCACCACCCGGTCACCTTTGGACACGGTGAGGGTGGGTTTTTTAAAAGGGGTCTCCGTCAATCCGAGTGAAAGCACGTCGTGGGCCTGGATTTCGCCTAGGAGCCACCCCTTTTCCGTATGTCCGGTGAGGGTGAAAATCCGGGCATCTTCCGGCAGGTCTTCCCTCACCGATTGATGCTCGTATGAATAAATCCCGATGGGCAGTCCGATAACGATGGAAGATATCAGGATAACAAGGAAGATGTCTACTTTTTTATGACTGATTTTCATAATAAATCTGTCGAATCATTTAGAAAATAAAAAGATGCCTGACCCGGGCCAATGCAAGCATGGGGCAGTTTACCGTCGTACCCGGGACAGGATAGGGCAACCATCTTTGCAGCGGGCGACACGCCGCAACATGAATCGTTTCATTTACATCACCTCGCTTTCGGAATGTTCGGAATGAAAGATTCAGCGTTATGGCAAGGCTTCAAAATCATGTTGCTATTCGAGGAGCATCACCCGGCCGGAATATTTGTCCACTCCCAAAAGCTGGAGCACCTCCTTGTCCTTTGACAGGATTTCGGCTTCATAGAATCCACCGGCGTCGTTAACATTGCCCACATCGAGTTCCGGATTCAGTTTCTGGACATGGTAGGCCACGATATCCCTCGCCTGTTCCTGGGTGACCGATTGTTTTTGGGCCAGATAGCCGGAGGAGTCCCGACGCTGGGGAGAGTAATAATCCCCGCCGCCTGATTGCCCCCAGCCGCAGGCGGATGCCATCTGGGGTCCGGCCAGGAAAAACACCGCTCCGACAGCGAGCGTCAGAATCAATACGGCGGTACCAAGGGTTCGAACATGCTTTTTCATGGATAGATCTCCTTTTGGGTTTGAATTTGCCCTCGTAGAAATGCAAAGGCCATGCCACCTTGTGACGGCCTGTTTCATGGCAGTATCAACAAATCGATTTGTTGGGGGGCTGCCGGTATTCGCCGACTGCCGAGGGTAACACCTGCGGGCACTTGGAGACTGCATGGATCGTGTGCAATTGAAAACATATAAAAGCTGTAAACAGATAATTTATCCAACGGGTATTTTAGAACCATGTGGAAACAAAAAGCGCGCAAAATTTTCGCATTTCTAGAATTTTCTTCATATTCCGGCAAACATTGCGGAGGGGCAGAGGGGTTGTAGAGCACTGATCATCATCTCTGGAGTTACCGGCCGGCGATGCAGCAGGCGGAGGCCATGTTGAAAAAAGAGATCAGTTCGGGCAGGGATATCCGGCAGTTGAAATTACCGAGGTGCGGTCCTGTGCGCAGATTGATATCTTTTTCAGACGCCGATTTCAAAACGCCCGCTGCTTTTACCCCCTCTGGCCCCCCGTTATCCGATGTCAGGACCGCTTCCAAGGCACCGGCAACGGATCTATAGAGAAAACGCTTGGAATCACACCGGGAGGTGCTGTCGACTTGACAGAGAAGTAAATTTTACTGTAGGCGATGAAAAACGACCTTAAATTTGTCTTTTCGACATATTTATTGTCGAATTCTCGTTTCAAGTTCTTGAAATACAAAAGTATTTATTCGACACAGAACTTTGCGCCCCGGCGAATATGAGTGGAAATTCCAATTTTTGGATAGCTTATAGACCGATTCCTGTATATGATATCGATGAGATGGCAGCAAACCGTAGTGATGAAGATAAAACAGCATAAAACGGTAGGCCCCAAATCACTTTACTCTGCCATCGCCTAATAGACAAACATACTGAACCCGGCAAAGTGACAAAAACCGCAGGAGACCCGGCTGAATGATTGATGAAAGCGGATATTCGGAAAAAGTTCGGGCCGATAACGGGATATCTATGGAAAAACGAAAAGTGCTGGGGATCTGTCTGGGGGCATCGACCGTCTCCATCGTTCAGGCCGATGTGACACCCGATTCCTGCGGCGTGCAACCATTTCCAACCGAGTTCAAGGTGATCGATCATACCACCCACATTCATGAAGGCGACCCTAAACGTACCCTTTTAAAGGCGCTTGCCGGCCTCAAACTCGATTCTTTCGACAGAATTGCCGCAACGGGCAGGCGGTTCAGAAAATTCGTCCGCTTATCCTCCATATCCGAACCGGCGGCGGTGGAGTATGCATACCGGTTTGCGAAGCCGGAAAACGTGGACTGTCCGGCCATCGTGTCGGCCGGCGGTGAAACATTCATGGCGTATATACTGGATGATGCCGGCCGCATCTCCAATGTTCTGACCGGCAACAAATGCGCCTCAGGGACCGGAGAATTTTTTCTTCAACAGTTGCGCCGGATGGATGTTCCCATTGAGGAGGCAGCCCTCTGGGCATCGGTTGAGGATCCCTACCATGTGTCCGGCCGCTGCTCTGTGTTCTGCAAATCGGACTGCACCCATGCCACCAACAAGGGTATTCCCAAGAAAAACGTGACCGCCGGCCTCTGCCGGATGATGGCGGACAAGATACTGGAACTGCTGACCAGGGTGGAAAAACGCCACATCATGATTACCGGCGGAACGGCCGGAAACCAGATGATGATTTCTTACCTGAAGGATGAAATTGAGGATTTGATCGTTCCGGAGGTATCCTCCTTTTTTGAAGCGGTGGGTGCGGCACTCTGGGCCGCTGAAAATGAAACCCTGCCCTGGCCCGGGCGAGAAGCACTGTTTAGGACAGATGCAGCTTCCTTCGACCGGCTTCCGGCACTGGCCGCCTACGGAGAATTGGTCTCCTTCAAAACCATGGAAAAGTCGGAGGTCCGTCCCGGCGATACCTGCATCCTCGGCCTGGATGTGGGCTCCACCACCACCAAGGCCGTGCTGCTCCGCGTGTCGGACCACGCGATTGTCGGAGATATTTACCTGAGAACCAACGGGGATCCGGTAGCCGCGTCCAGGCAGTGCTACCGCCACATCGTCGAGCAGGTGGCAAAAACCGCCGATCTATCCGAGATTTCAATCATCGGACTGGGGGTCTGCGGCTCCGGCCGGCAGATCGCCGGACTGCATGCAATGACCGATGGGGTAATCAACGAGATTATCGCCCATTCCAGCGCCGCGGTCTATTTCGATCCCGATGTGGACACCCTCTTTGAAATCGGCGGCCAGGATGCCAAATATACCTATATTACCAATTCGGTACCCTCCGATTATGCCATGAACGAGGCGTGCAGCGCCGGCACCGGCTCCTTTCTCGAAGAATCCGCTTTTGAGACGCTGGGTATTCGAATGGAAGAGATCGCCGATATCGCCCTGGAAGGATCAGCCCCTCCCAACTTCAACGACCAGTGTGCGGCCTTTATCGCATCGGATATTAAAAATGCCATCCATGAGGGGGTGGCGCATGAAAATATCGTGGCCGGCCTGGTGTACTCTATCTGCATGAACTACAGCAATCGGGTCAAAGGCAATCGACCTGTCGGGGAAAAGGTGTTTATGCAAGGGGGTGTCTGCTACAACCGGGCTGTGCCCCTGGCCATGGCGGCACTGGTGGGCAAACCCATTGTGGTCCCTCCGGAACCCGGGCTCATGGGTGCTTTCGGTGTCGCTCTCGAGGTTGAAAAAAGGATCGCCTCGGGATTGATGCGGCATACATCGTTTGATCTTAAGGTTCTGGCCGACCGGGAGGTCACCTATGGGAAATCCTTTGAGTGCGCGGGTGGAAAGGAAAAATGCGACAGGCGCTGCAAGATCAGCATGATTACGGTGGCCGGTAAAAAACACCCTTTTGGAGGTGCATGCAACCGCTACTACAACCTGCGGCAGAATATTCGGGTGAACGCCAAAAGCCTGGATCTGGTCCAAACACGCCAGGAATTGATCTATAACGAAGATGGTGGGAAACCGGAAAAATCGGTCCGGGATTCCCGGAAAAAACATGTCGGCCTGAACCGCAGTTTCCTGGTCAATGCCTACTATCCTTTGTATTCCACTTTTTTCAGGGAGCTGGGGTTCATAGTGGTCATGCCGGACCTGCCGTCCCGGCAGGGAATCGACCGGCGGGGTGCTGCCTTTTGCTACCCGGTGGAGCTATCCCATGGATTCTTTCATACCCTGCTGACAACAGAGCCCCCACCGGACTACCTGTTCCTGCCTCATTTCAAATCGGTGCCGCCAAACGATGGAAGGAAACGATCGGAGCTGTGTCCGCTTATTCAGGGAGAGACCTATTACCTTCAGACCGCATTCAAGGATGAACTGGAACATCTCCGCCGTGGCGGCACGACTCTCCTTTCACCGATTTTGGATCTCAACCTGGGCATTGCCGCCGCTGAGAAACCCTTGGTAGAAACCGCCGGCCGAATGGGAATCAAGGCCCGCGCCGCCAAAAGGGCTTTTTCAGTAGCCATGAGCCGCCAACAGGCATACATTTCAGGGATGCGGGAGAGGGGCCGAAAAGCGCTGGCCGAGTTGGAGGCGGATCCCGACCGCATCGCCGTAGTGCTTCTGGGAAGGCCCTATAATGCTTTTGTGGAAGAGGCGCACATGGGCATTCCACGAAAGCTGGCCTCAAGGGGAGTGATGGTGGTGCCGCTGGACTTTCTGCCCCTTGAAAACGAGCAGTCCAAACGCCACATGTACTGGGGAATGGGGCAGCTCATCATGATGGCCTCCCGGTTCATCAGAAAACATCCCCAGCTTTTCGGCACCTATATCACCAATTTTTCATGCGGACCGGATTCATTTGTCATCGGATATTTCAGAGATATCATGGGACGGAAACCCTCCCTGACGCTGGAACTGGACAACCATACGGCGGATGCGGGTCTGGAGACCCGGATAGAGGCGTTCCTCGACGTGGTTTCGGCTTACCGGCAGCTCACCGACACCCTGCCCTCCGCCGAAAATGAGGTCGCGTTCATGCCGGCCCGAACAGTTTTGAATAATGGCAAACCCGCTGTGACGACCTCCGCCGGAGAGATCCTGCCCATGATCGATCCCCGGGTAACGGTCCTTTTCCCCTCCATGGGAAAAATCGGATCCGAAATGCTGGCCACTCTGTTTGGCGGTCACGGATTCAACACGGTGGCCCATCCTCCGGCGGACGAAACCGTTCTCAAGCTTGGAAGGGCGAACACCTCCTGTAAGGAATGCCTGCCGCTGATTCTGACCACCGGGACACTGCTTAATTATATACAGAACGGAAGGCGGCCGGATGAGATCCTGATCTATTTCATGGTCACCGGCTCAGGCCCCTGCCGATTCGGACAATATGCCGTTTTCATGGAAGATTTGATAAAAAAGCGGGAGCTGACCGATGTTGCCCTTCTCTCTTTGACATCTGAAAATGGGTATTCCGGCTTGGACAGAGAGTTACACAAAAGGACGTACTGGACCATCGTGATCTCCGATCTGCTGGAAGATATCCGTTCCATGATTTTGACCAATGCCGTGGACAAGGAGGCTGGACTGGCCGAGTTTGAGAATCAACGGCAGCAGATCATGGCGGAAATCAAGGTCCAGGGGAATGTGAAAACCGGTGGTTTCTCAAGACTCGAAAAAACCCTCGCCCAGTCCGCCCGTGCCTTCGCCGGGATCCCAATGAAACGATCGCTACGCCAAACCCCTATTATTTCGCTGATTGGCGAAATTTTCGTTCGCCGGGATGGTCTCTCCCGGCAATATATCACCGAACACCTGGCTGAAAAGGGTTTTGCAACGGTGTGCGCTCCCGTTGCAGAATGGCTGAACTATGCGGATTGGCTGGTGGACACGGGAATCAACAACGGCAGGAAAACGCTCCGGGATAAAATCGCCATTAAATTGAAACGAAGGGCAACGTCAAAATACGACAAAAAGATCCACGCGCTGCTGGTGCAATCGGGGTTGATCCTAGGCCATCCCGTTGACGTGCCGGCCATCATTGACAAGGCCAGACCCTATATCTCTCCCAGCCATTGCGGAGAGGCAATCCTCACGGTGGGAAGCGCCATCTCAGAGATCGCATCCCACACCTGCGGGGTTATTGCCATCGGGCCCTTCGGATGCATGCCCAACCGCATGTCTGAAGCGATCCTGAGTGAAACCATGACCCGCGACGCCAAACTGGCCTCCGAACCCGGCAACCCAAATCTGGAAGCCGTCTTGGAGGAGATCCCGGATCTTCCCTTCTTCGCCATCGAAAGCGATGGCTCGCCATTTCCCCAGCTCATCAACGCAAAACTGGAAGCCTTCTGTCTGAGGGCGGAACGGCTGCATCGGAAGATGGCCCAATTTCGTTAGTGTCCATCCATAAACGGTCTTTTTCCGCGATATCGGCGTCGGATGCCATGATTTAACTCCTCAAAATAGCCCGCTATTCCTTGAGCAAGCATTCGCCTTGCGATTGCTAGGGTTAAATCTGACATCCTCCTTGATCTCACATAAAAATCCCTATTTCTGGACGGACACTGTCAGTATCCGATGCGAAAATCACACCTCCAGCCATCCCTCTTTTTTCATCAGAAAAATGGATGACCTGTATCGATCTTTACGGTGAAGAGGTGACGGCTGTAGCCAGAGAGCACATTGCGAGCTGCAAAGATTGCCGGAAGCTATATGTCTTGGATCGCCAGCTTGAAGACCGCCTGAGCTCAGAGCTGAAGGCGGTGGATCCGCCACGGAATCTGACCGAGAGGTTGAGGCGCCAAATTGATGAGAAAAACGAAAGGCACAGCTGGTTTACGCCTTACGGCCTACATTTAGGGCAGGTGGTGCCCTCATTGGCAGTCGCCGGGCTTTTGGTCCTCATGATGATCAATCCCTTTTCATCCCGACAGGATACGATTGGTGCCATCAGCGCATACGCACCGGGCCATCATCTCAATCCGGACACGATAATGGTTTTCAGCGGCGGGGATCTTGATATCAAGTTGTCTGGAGATACGACATATTCGCTTGAAAAACCGCACCATTTGATCCGGTTATGGACGGAAAACGAGTTGATCTACATAACGGTACAATCCGCATAAAAACGGAAGGGACACTTTATATCTGCCCTTCAAATGTTTCCGATTCCTTCCGCCCGCGACACTTCCCTTTTACAACCGTTCCATGTAACAATCCGGTTAAAATCGTTTCAAAAAAATACGCCCTTGACTTTTATTATTTTTTTTTACTATGTTTTTTAAAAAGCTTCTAAATGACCGAAATCAGTTAAACCCATACGCCAGCACCAGCATTTTTCCTCTACAGAACTTTTGATAGAAGCACCGATAACGGTCCAACCACTGTGCAAAAGTTCAGCTTCCTAACGTAGATTTTTATAGCCGGTTGCAGTTAGTGCCGTCGCTATCAATTAACGGATCTTTTTAAGCCCGCATCATTGGCAAAAAACAGCATCACAATTCGGCTGGTTTGTTGAGTTCTACTCAAAGAATTAATTGGCAATCATTACTATTATCACCTACGATTTTATCATTGGGTTGAAATCAGATCATTAGGTTAACCGCAACTGCAACAGGGGAGGACAAAACGATGAAGAAAAAAATTTGGCCGAGAAAGATCATCTCTATAGTTGTGATGACAGGGTTTTTACTGGGAGGTGTCTCCACAGCATCTGCCGCGGATGAGATGATGATCAAGGAGTTGAAAAAGCTTATCGAGATGCAGCAGCAGCAGATTGATGCCCTGAAAAAAAGGGTGGATGAACTGAGCACCGCCGGGATGGCAGCAGCACCGAAGGATGTTGTCAAAACCGGCAACAAGACAGCAAGCGTCCAGCTCTACGGACAGGTCAACCGTGGAGTGCTGATTTCCGACGACGGGAACGACACCGAAGTGTATCACGTGGACAATGACGATTCGTCCACCCGCATCGGTTTGAGGGGAAAGGCAGAAGTCAGCGACGACCTGTCCGTCGGAACCAAAATCGAACTGCAATTTGAATCCAACTCCACCGCCAGCGTCAATCAGAATAACAAGCGCGGCGTGGGTGGATCCAGTTTTACTGAACGCCACCTGGATTTTTGGATCAATTCCAAGACTGCGGGCAAGCTTTCCGTGGGTCAGGGAGACACCGCCTCTAACGGAAGCTCGGAAGTGGATCTTTCCGGCACAGCCCTTGTGGGTTATTCCGGCGTATCCGATATGTCCGGGGGTATTTTGTTTTACGACAACACCGCCAAAAGCCTGTCGAGTTTGAAAGTCGGCAGCGCCTTTTCCAACATGGACGGTCTGAGCCGGGATGATCGGGTTCGGTACGATACGCCCAAATTCGCCGGTTTTTACGCCTCGACCTCCTTTATCGCCGACGATGCCATTGATGTGGCCCTGCGGTACAGCGGCAAATTTTCCGGGTTCAAGCTCGCAGGTGCCCTCGCATATGCCTCGCCTGAGGACGCCAGAAGCTTTGAAGGTCAGGTCAGCGGCTCTCTTTCGCTGCTCCTCAACTGCGGATTCAGCGCCACCTTTGCCGCAGGCGCCAGGGATTACGACACTGCCGGCAGAGAGGATCCCAATTTTTACTATGGTAAACTGGGTTACAAATGGAAAGCCTTTTCCGCGGGTCCCACAGCCCTGTCGGTCGACTACGGCAGCTATGATGAAGTAAGTGCCAACGAGGATGAAGGTGATACTTTCGGCATCCAGTTCGTGCAGAAGGTGTCGGACTGGTCAACCGAATTCTATGTGGGCTACCGTTGGTATGAACTCGAACGAGTCGGAACCGATTATGACTCCATCAATTCGGTGCTGGCCGGTGCCCGGTTTAAATTTTAATCCAGTATAGAATCCCTGGCCCTCTCGGCCGGAATTCTTTACTTGAACGAAGGTACTGTGCAGTTATGGGTCGATTTAAAAAGTGGCGAATCGGATTTCTTGTCATTGTTGTCACCACTCTTTTGGCATGCGCAGGAGCAGAAGAGTATGAATACCGCTCAGATCGTGAGGAGATGGAAGGTTCAGGTATTCTAAGCGGCGATGACGGCTACTTTGAGATCTATAAAAAAGAATAATCGACGGAATGAAAGCGGGGTCATGATCTCCCTTCGGGAGTCGACCTCGCTTTTTTTCCTTCTGATAACGATGTTTCACGAACCGATAAGTTCAGCGTGCCGGGATAGGGTGAAAAACCCAATTTTTCGTGACACTGCTTCTTGACCCATTCCAGAGCAGGAAAATTAGCGCCCTTTCCCAGTCCTGACACCACTTTTCCTTTCAATGTGAAATGTAACGGCGTGTCTCGTCTACCCATCGTGCCATCTCTCTTTTTCGAAGGCATCCGCCGATTCCGGCAGTTCCCTACCGACCATGTTCTTTAGATCCCGGACAAACGGATGGTTTTCTCCGAGCGAGGAGACAAGGGGCCGGATGGCCCGGTCCAGGGTGGCTGTGCAGCCGTCCTGTACCTGCTTCAAAACTTCCGGGGGCAGAGCTCCTGTATGCAAGGGTGAGGTTTCCAGTCCAGTCGGTAAGGGCGGCTATTCAGAATAGATTTAGGACAAACCCGAGGGATTGTCAAAGCGGGGGCCGGTATTGACGGTGAAACAAGTTCTTGAAAAATATAGCCGGTATGACAATATCGACCGTGCCCGACGGGCACACCGTAATTTCTGTCGCTATTTTCTCAGAGTGGTACAATCGGTATGCACTTTTTAAGCGTAATCAAAAAATATTGGTTCCTGGTCGCCCTGTTCGCTCTGGTGGTAATCACCCTTGCGGACGGAACCGGAACGTTGGCCGGTATGGGGCGATGGCTCAAACAGCATCACGGCCCGGATCTCGTGATCGTGCTGATCTTCCTTTTATCCGGATTTGCCCTTTCCCCTGAGCAGTTGAAGGAGGGGCTGACGGACGTCAGCGGAATCCTGCTGGCCTCTGCGGTCATCTTTGTCATCGCACCGATTGCGGCCGCCCTGTTCGGTATCCTGCCCATAAGCACCGGCATCCTCATCGGGCTTTTCCTGGTGGCGGTCATGCCCTCTACCCTGAGCAGCGGCGTGGTGATGACCGGTGCGGCAGGGGGCAATGCGGCCCATGCCCTGGTAACAACGATTTTCTCCAACAGCGTGGCGGTGTTCACGATTCCGTTTTCCCTCTCTTTTCTACTGCTGATCATCGGAGAATCGGCATCTGTAACCATCGATAAAGGGGCGATCATGCTCAAGATCGCCTTTCTCGTGGTGCTGCCGCTGACGGCAGGCATGGTTGCCAAAACCGGTCTTACCTCTCTTTATCAGCGGATCGGCCGGAAATTGAGCATCACCAACCAATGCCTTATCCTCACCATCGTATGGATCGCCCTTTCCCAGACCCGTGAAATGCTGGTGGGGAGCGGTGCCACGGTGGCGGTGGTACTCGTGCTGGTGTTTGTTTACCACGGTCTGCTACTGCTATCCGGCTGGGGTCTGATTAGATTGTTCAAGCGGGAAAAGGGAAAAAGGGAGAGCATCCTGTTCATGGGGGGGCAGAAAACCCTGCCGCTTTCCGTCATCCTGCAGGTCACCCTTTTCCCCCAGTACGGCATCGCTTTGCTGGTCTGTGTCCTCCACCACATCGTGCATCTGGCCATGGATGGGTATCTGGTGGAGCGGCTAAAATAATAGGGGTCCAAGGATTCAAGGATACCAGGGGCCAAGTGAAAAACCTGCCCTCTGACAGTTTCCGTGAACTTGCCGTATTATAGAGGGTCCACGATCCGGGTCAGTATATCGAGAGAAAGATCGAAATGGCGATGGGTCGAAACCGTTAAATTTGCCCCGCTCCAAAATTCTTCACTTGAACCCTGGACCCCTCGGATCCTCGTCCCCTTGGTTCCAATTTGACGCAAAAGCACTACACCATTTCAGTGAACCCATTTGCAATGGGAAACACTTAATTTTCAGTATGATACCGGTAATAGGCCGCACAGGTGCCTTCGGTGGACACCATGCAGGGGCCAATGGGGTCCATGGGGGTGCAACTCCTTTTATACAGCGGGCATTCCGGCGGCGTTTTGACCCCCAGGAGAATCTCACCGCACCCACATCCCTTGGGGTCTTCGGCTTTGGGCGTTTCGATATTGAACCGTTTGACGGCGTCGAAAGCGGTAAACGCCTCTTTCAGTTTCAGCCCGCTGCCGGGGATGGTCCCGATACCGCGCCATTCAGCATCTCCCGGTTCGAAGACGATATCGAGAATCTGCTGCGCCTTTGGATTCCCTTCCGGTGTCACCGCCCTGCGGTAGGCGTTTTCCAGTTTCGGAGTACCGCTGCTGATCTGTCCGGCCAGCATGGCGATGGCCTGCAGGATATCCGCCGGCTCGAAGCCGGCCACCACGCAAGGCAGTCCGGTTTCTTCAAAAAAGGGTCGATAGGCCTGTGTTCCGATGATGACCGAGACGTGCCCCGGCAGGATGAATCCGTCAATGTTCACGGCATCCGAGGCCGCAAGGGCGGACAGGGCCGGCGGTACGAGCTTGTGAGTGGAGATGATCGAAAAATTTTCAACCCCCGTCTCCTTGGCGGTAAGCACCGAAGCGGCGATGGTCGGGGCCGTGGTTTCAAATCCCACACCCAGAAAAACCACCTCTTTGTCCGGATTCTTTTTCGCGATTTCAAGGGCGTCCATTGTGGAATAGACCATGCGGATATCGTGGCCCGCCCCCCGCTCCTTCTGAAGAGAGGAGCCAGTCCCCGGTACCCGCATCAGGTCCCCGAAGGTGGCGACAATGACGTTTTCTGTTTTTGCCAGCTGGATGAAAGCGTCGATCTCCCCCTGGGCGGTGACGCATACCGGGCATCCCGGTCCGGAGAGCAGGGTGATGGTTTCCGGCAGTACGCTCCTGATACCGCTCCGGAAGATGGAAACGGTGTGGGTGCCGCAGACCTCCATGAGACGGATCTTCTTTTTGCTGACCGCTTTGATCTTTTCAATGAGTTTTTCTGCGATATCGGCATCGCGATACGCTTCCAGATGTTTAAGGGCCATTTGGATTTTCCATCATTTAGTGTTCGTTTATCGGATATGATTCTTCTCTAATTTAGTTGGAGAAAAGGATCCAAGGGTTCCAGGGGCCAAGGCATCAAGGATTTGTTTTCAATAGGCTCTATCAACTCTTTTAGCATTTCACCCGAACCCTTGGATCCTGGACCCCTTTTATCCTTTTAAAATCATACCTGCCAAGTTGGGGATGATCCTAATGTATCCACCTATCCAGCATCATCCTTTAATCATGGCGCCGGCGGCCACTGCCTGTCCCAGGGATAAACCGCCGTCATTGGCGGGAACCCGGGTATGGGTGAAAACGGTAAATTGCCTGTTTTCCAATTCACGGATCAATCCGGTCAGCAGTATATCATTCTGAAAGGACCCGCCGCTGAGCGCCACCCGGTCCAGTCCGGTATTCCGCCGGATCTGTCCGCAGAGATCGGTGAACAGTTGAATCAGCGTATCGTGAAAGCGCGCACTGATCTGTTCAACAGGCCGGCCGTTCCGGACATCACTCACCACTCCCCGGATGATCTGTTTTCCCGGGATCCGGTAAACGCCCCCTTCGGAGATCCATCCGCAATCGTAAGGGTCCCCGGTCAATTCCCCCGCAACTGTCTCCAGTTCCATGGCGGCCTGGCCTTCGAAATGAACATGGGTTCTCAACCCGAGGATCGCGGCCACACCGTCAAAAAGCCGGCCGAGGCTGGAGGTCAGGGGTGCATTGATGCCCCCTTTTATCATCTGTACCACCGTCCGGATCTTTTCCGGGGCCACGATATCGGTCACGGGCAAATCCAATTCCGCCACCTCCTCCCCGAATGCCTCGAACAGATGACTCACCGCCATTCGCCAGGGTTCCTTGACGGCAGCAGCGCTTCCCGGCATGGCCACGCAGGAAAGGTGCCCCACACGATCAAACCGCCCCGCTTCCGCGATGAGCACTTCGCCTCCCCAGACGGTGTTGTCCGTGCCGTACCCGGTACCGTCGAAGGCCAATCCGATCACCGGCCCGTCGATTCTGTTTTCAGCCAAACAACTGACGATGTGGGCGTGGTGATGCTGGACGCGGATCAATTCCATTCCTTCCTGCTCTTCGGCATAGCGGGTACTCAGATAGTCCGGGTGCAGGTCACAGGCGATGATCTCCGGGCAGACATCCAGTATCCGGCAAAGATGCCGGACGGTCAATTCAAGAAACCGGTAAGTCTCCAGATTCTCCAGATCCCCGATGTGCTGGCTGACAAACGCCCGGTCCTCCTTGACCAGACAGACCGTATTTTTCAGTTCAGCGCCGCAGGCCAGGATGGGCGGATGTTTCCGTTTTAGAAAAACAGGCTCCGGTACATACCCCCTGGACCGGCGGATAAACCGCACGCTTCCCGCGGATGTTCTAACGATGGAATCGTCGCTGCGAAGGTAGATCTCCCGGTTGTGGGTGAGAAAAAAATCGGCGATCTCTCCCAGTCGTTCAAAGGCATCGTCGTTGTCGATGCAGATGGGTTCTTCGCTGATATTACCGCTGGTCATCACGAGTGCCGAAAACCGGTGATGCAGTATAAGATAATGAAGGGGCGTATACGGCAGCATGGCCCCGTAATACCGGTTTCCCGGGGATACGCCATCCGCCAGGCGGTCGGGCAGCGAATTTTTTTTCAGCAAAACTATGGGCCGGCGGCGAGAGGTCAGGAGTTTTTCATCCCGGGAATCGATGTGCGCATATCGGCGGACCGCGTCCGGATCCGGGGACATCACGGCAAAGGGTTTTTCCTCCCGCCCCTTCCGGCGCCTCAGCCTCCCCACGGCATCTTCATTTTCGGCGTCCACCGCCAGATGAAATCCCCCCAGCCCCTTGATGGCCACAATATGGCCCTGTTTGAGGAGTTCTGCTGTTTTTTCAATAAGATCCGAACACTCAACCGGACGCTGCCGGTTGTCAAATAGCGCCACACGGGGTCCGCAATGGGCACAGGCATTGGGCTGGGCATGAAACCGCCGGTTCATGGGATCATCATACTCCGACCGGCACCGATCGCATAGGGCAAAGTGCTTCATGGAGGTGGCGGGCCGGTCGTAGGGGATGTCGTCGATGATGGTATACCGTGGGCCGCAGTTGGTACAGTTGATAAAGGGATAACCGTAACGACGGTCGGCGGGATCGAACAGCTCCTTTACACAATCCTCACAAACGGAAACATCCGGTGAGATCAGGGTGGATCGCCGGGCATTGCCCCGGCTTTGGACGATGGAAAAATCGCAGGCACCGGTGGTGCTAGCGGTCTTTACGGAGACATGGGTGATTCGTGCAAGAGGGGGAGGCTGGGTTTCAAGGAGACTGCAAAACGCCTGAACATCCGCTCTGGCACCCTCTATGTGGATGGTGACGCCCGACGAGGTGTTGGCCACATTCCCTTTTATCCGGCATTTTCCGGCGAGCTGGTAGACAAAAGGTCGAAACCCCACACCCTGAACGATTCCGCTGATTTCGAGCTTTTTGGCCTGTCTGTCCACTCCGGCGGCACCCGCTATTTGAATTCCTGTCCCTTTTCGATGGACATCACCGTTTCTTTGAGCAGTCTCAAGGTTTCAAGGGCTCCCTCTTCATCCAGTTTCTGGATGGCGAACCCGGCATGGACGATGACCCACTCCCCCACACCGGCATCATCGAGAAGCAGCAGGCTGGCGGTTCTCCGGACACCATCCACGTCGATGGTGGCGACACCGTTTTCAATCCTGACGATTTTTGAGGGGATCGCAAGACACATCTTTGCAGACTCCTTTGGTGCATACGACACCCAGCCGGTCGAGCTCCGCCAGCACCATGTCGATCATGGGTTCGATTTTAGCTTCGATGGTGGGTGTCAGTTCGATGCTGAGGGTATGGATATCTTCGGGTTCCACTCCCAGGATGACGGTTTCAGGCACCTTATCCAAGGCATTGCACAACGTCAGTGCCTCAAGAAAATCCACCTGGTGAAGGGAATTCTTCGCCCGGATGCGCTCGGGAACGGCAGATCCCTCCAATCGGTAGAGATCACCCGGATTGCCCTTGTTCCGAACGGCGTCCACCACGATCAGATGATCGGCCCTGGAGATGATCCCCAGCAGATTGACCCCCAGAACGCCGCCATCTTCAATGGAAACGTTGCCCGGCATCTCAAATTCGTTTAAAATCTTGGAGATGACCCGGATGCCGAAACCCTCGTCTGTAAACAGGAGATTGCCGACCCCCAGGATCATCACATGCGGTAAGTGCGTCATTGAATTCTTCCATAGTGTCCGTCCGGAAATGGTAGATTTTGATTCCTGGCAAGGATCGAGAGAGTTTTCAACCGCAGGAATAGCACATACGCTTGGGCTATTTCGAGGATTGAAAACGATACGGACGCCGCCAGGGGCCGAAAGATGCCGTTTCCGGATGGGCACTCCTTAAAAAAAAGGCTCATAGTCCACCATAAATCTAACAGCGGACTATGAGCCATTGCCATATGGTTTGTCAAGTTCCCCCTAAAGCGCCGTGTAAAGCGCCGAAGGGGCATCGCATCAGCGATGGGGATAGCTACAACGCCCGGACTTTATAGACCTGGTTGGAGTCCGGATCGATCACGTGAACCCCGCAGGCAACG
>CAZWAE010000041.1:0-4167 GCA_964631805.1 uncultured Desulfobacteraceae bacterium
ATGTTGACTATTCTCCGCCCAACGGAACCCCCGTATCGGCGGTTGCGCGTCTTTCTCGACAATCTAAAAACCAAAAAATACAAGGACTCCATGAACGACACCCACATCTACCTTATTGCCAGAGAACTTTCACTGGAAACTGCCCAGGTGAAAGCCACCGTTGAACTGATCGAAGAGGGCGCCACCGTCCCTTTTATCTCAAGATACCGCAAGGAGGCCACCGGGAGCCTTGACGAAGTGGCGGTGACCGCCGTCCGGGACCGGCTTCGGCAGCTCGAAGAGTTGGACGCCCGCCGGGAGGCCATATTGAAATCCCTTGAAAAAAACGGTCATCTCACCGATGAATTAAAAGCGGAAGTCATGGCGGCACAGACTCTGATGGAATTGGAGGATATCTATCTCCCATACAAGCCAAAAAGAAGAACCCGCGCCACCATCGCCAGGGAAAAGGGTCTGGAACCCCTGGCCACGGCGGTATTTGAACAAACCGGCATTGACCCCGCTCACATCGCCATCGATTATGTGGACCCGGAAAAGGGCGTGGAAACTGCGGAAGATGCCCTTTCCGGCGCAAGGGATATCATTGCCGAGACCATCAACGACAATTCCGAAGCCCGTTCCGCCTTAAGGGTGCTGTTCAACAAATCGGGAACCATCTCCAGCCGGGTTGCCACAGGAAAAGAGACGGAAGGCGCAAAATTCAGGGACTATTTCGAATGGGAGGAACCGGCGGCGACCGCTCCCTCCCACCGAATCCTCGCCATGCGTCGGGGTGAAAAGGAGGACATGCTGGACCTCACTATCATGCCGCCTGCGGAAAAAGCCGTATCGCTGCTGACCGAAATGTTCGTGACAGGAGATGGGCCGGATTCGGAGCAGGTTTCCATGGCTGTTGAGGATTGCTACAAGCGCCTTTTGTCCTCGTCCATGGAAACCGAAGCCCGGTTGGCCACAAAGGACCGGGCCGACCGCGAGGCAATCCGGGTGTTTGCCGGAAACCTGCGCGAACTGCTTATGGCCCCGCCCATGGGTTCCCGTCGGTTGATGGGTTTCGATCCCGGTTTCAGGACCGGGTGCAAGGTGGTGTGCCTGGATCGGCAGGGAAAGCTGCTCCACCATGACACCGTCTATCCCCATACCGGAGAGCGTAAGGCCACCCAGGCCAAAGAGAAGATAACAAAACTGGTTGAGCAGTTCCAGGTCGAGGCGATCGCGGTGGGAAATGGAACCGCCGGCAGGGAGACCGAAGCTTTTATCCGGAACCTCAAACTTCCGCAGTCGGTCCAGATCGTCATGGTCAATGAAAGCGGCGCCTCGATCTATTCAGCATCCGGTGCGGCCAGGGAGGAGTTCCCCGACCTGGACCTCACGGTCCGGGGGGCCGTCTCCATTGGCCGCCGGCTCATGGATCCGCTCTCCGAACTGGTGAAGATCGATGCCAAGTCCATCGGTGTGGGTCAGTACCAGCACGATGTGGATCAGTCCGCCTTGAAACAGGAATTGGACGATGTGGTTATCAGTTGCGTTAACGGGGTTGGGGTGGACGTCAACCGCGCCAGCGTCCAGCTCCTCACATACGTCTCCGGTCTGGGGCCGCAGCTGGCAAAAAATATCGTGGCCCTCAGAGATGAGAAGGGACCTTTCCGGTCACGGGTCGAACTGAAAAAAGTGCCCCGGCTCGGCCCCAAGGCGTTTGAACAATCCGCCGGATTCCTGAGGATAACCGATGGGAAAAACCCCCTTGACGGCAGTGCCGTTCATCCGGAAAGCTATCATATTGTCGATGCCATGGCCGCTGACCTGGACTGCACCGTGCAGGACCTGCTCAAACAGTCGGAGATCCGGAAAAAAATCGTCCTCAGCCAATACGTTTCAGAAAAAACCGGGCTTCCCACCTTGAGGGATATCCTCGATGAACTGGCAAAACCTGGCAGAGATCCAAGAAATCGGTTCGAGGTTTTTGAATTTGCCGAGGGGATCACCGGAATGGACGATCTCATCATCGGCATGAAGCTGCCGGGCATCGTGACCAACGTCACGGCATTCGGTGCATTTGTGGATATCGGTGTGCATCAGGACGGCCTGGTCCACATCAGCCAGCTTTCCGACCGTTATGTCAAGAACCCTGCCGACATCGTCAAGGTGCAGCAACGGGTGGAGGTCTCGGTGCTGGATGTGGACCTGGACAGAAAGCGGATTTCACTGTCCATGAAGAGCGATCCAGGCAAGACTCCGGAAAAAAGAAAAAAACAGATAAAGCGCAAACCTGCGAAAAAATCCCAAACGCCGGCTCCGCCGAAGAACACGCCGTTTAACAATCCTTTCGCGGATGCATTCGGGAAAAAATAAAATAGGGGTGCCATGCGTGCAGTGATCCAAAGGGTTATCGAAAGCAGCGTCAGGACGGACGGTGAGGTTATCGGAAAGATCGGTTCCGGGTTGACGGTCCTTCTGGGGGTGGCAAAAGGGGATCGGGAAAAGGACGCCGAATACCTTGCCGACAAGATCGTCCACTTGAGAATATTTGAGGACGACAACGACAAAATGAATCGCTCCCTTCTGGACACGGGCGGACAGATGTTGACGGTTTCTCAGTTCACCCTCCTGGGAAACTGCAAAAAAGGTCGACGCCCCTCTTTTATCGACGCGGCCGGACCCGGGGAGGCCAAGGCACTATACCACTATTTTGTGGATAAGGTCCGCCAATACGGTGTGACGGTGGAAACCGGACGATTTCGCGCCATGATGGAGGTCTCCCTGGTCAACAGCGGGCCCGTCACCCTCATCGTCGAAAGCAGGTAACATGAAAGCGCACCTACGTCACCTGTCTCTGCTCCCGGTTTTCCTGCTCCCTCTCGTGCTGTGGCCGGTATCCGCCACGGCGGATTCCCTTAGCCGGCTATCCGCCCTCCTGGGGGAAAACGATGCCATGACCGTGGCAGACAAAGAGGGCAGGATTCTTTTTTCAAAAAATGCCCACCGCCTGCTGGTGCCCGCCTCCACCTTGAAAATTTTAACGTCCCTTGTCGCCATCCACCATCTGGGACCGGATCATCGATTTGAAACCCGTTTTTATCTGGACGGGGACAACAACCTGACGATGAAAGGCTTCGGAGATCCCCTGCTCATCTCGGAGGTGCTGGACCGGATTGCCATGACATTGAAAGGAAAGGTCGGGACGGTGCGTGACATACTGCTGGACGATACCTATTTCAATGCCCCCCTCACCATCCCCGGCGTTTCCACCACCGCCCAACCCTACGACGCGCCCAACGGCGCTTTATGCGCCAATTTCAACACGGTATCCTTCCGCCGGGAAAACGGCCGTTATGTCAGCGATGAACCCCAAACCCCGTTTTTGCCTTTTGTACTGGCCAAAATCAAAAAAACAGGGCTCGCCAAGGGAAGAATCACCTTTTCCCACGAAAGCGGTGAAACCACCCGGTATGCGGGACTGCTGCTGCGCCATTTTTTAGAACGCCTCGGTGTTTCCGTCACGGGCAGGGTAAAAAAAGCTGAAAGGGATGAATCGGGGGCTCCGCCCCTCCATATCCACCGGTCCGGGTTCACCCTTTACGATACCATTGAGAAACTGCTGGAATATTCCAACAACTATATGGCCAACCAACTCCTGATCGCTGCCGGTGCCAAGGTTTTCAACCCTCCCGGGAATCTTGACAAGGCGGTACGGGTGGCAACGGACTACGCACATCAGACTCTGGGTCTCCGGGAGATATTCATCGCTGAAGGTTCCGGTATCTCGAGAAAGAATAGAATCAGCACCCGCGCCATGATATCCGTTCTTGTCGCATTTGAACCGTACCGCCGGCTCATGCGAAAAAAGGGACGGGAATTTTTCAAGACCGGTCGTTTAAAAGGGATTGCCACCCGGGCGGGATATATTGAAGGGGAGAACGGGAACCTCTATCGCTACGCCCTTTTTCTCAATACACCGGGACAGCGTACGGAACCGGTGATGAAGCAACTTCTGGAAGGCCTGCAGTAAAGAACCTTTTATCTTTTCTCTCCTCCCGTCAGGTGGGCGTAGGCACTGTGATTGTGAATCGATTCAAAATTCTCGGCGCTGACGGAGAACCAGGTGATATTCTCATCTTTCTTCAGTTGATGGGCGATGTCTCTGACGATATCCTCAACAAACTTGGGATT
>CAZWAE010000041.1:4267-17875 GCA_964631805.1 uncultured Desulfobacteraceae bacterium
CTTTCTTCAGTTGATGGGCGATGTCTCTGACGATATCCTCAACAAACTTGGGATTTACATACCCCTTTTCTGTGACATGCTTCTCGTCCACCCGTTTCAACACCGAAAAGACATCGCATGACGCGGATTGCTCCACAATATCGATCATATCCTCGATCCAGATAAATTTTCTAAATCGGGTTTTGAGCTTGACCTCCCCCCGCTGGTTGTGGGCGCCGCCCTCACTGATCTCCTTGGAACACGGACACACAGAGGAGATGGGAACAATCACTTCCGAAACCAGGTCCAGTTCGTCCGCATGATTGCTCGATCCCAAAAAACTGCAGGTGTAGTCCATCAAGCCGGGACATCCGCTGACCGGGGCCTGTTTCTCGATGAAGTAGGGAAAGGTCACCTCGATATGGGCGGATGCGGCGTTCAGGTAATTTTTCATCTGGTCGAGAATCTCAGAGATTTTCTTGAGCGACACTTCCGGCCGGAAGAGATGGAGCATCTCGACAAACCGGCTCATATGGGTTCCCTTGTATTCGTGAGGCAGATCCACGTACATATTGATGGTGGCCACGGTGTTCTGGCGAGAGTTTCGCTTGTCCAGCACAGTGACAGGGTACCGGATATTCTTGATGCCCACCTTGTCGATGGGCAGGTTGCGATGATCCCGCTGGTTCTGAATATCTTTCATCCCGGCCACGTAGATGCCGTTATCTCTGGTGATCTCCCCTTCCATGGATCCCTCTATTTCAACAAGTAATCGGTTTTAACATGGCTCATGGCCCTGAAGATATTACCCTTTATCTTCCGGTTACTGCGATACATCCCACTTAGCACATTCTTGATCTCCTGCCGTTTGGTCTGACCGGACGAAGGACAAGGATTAACAAAGGCAGGAAAATTCTCCTCTTTTGCATAACGCCGGATGGTGTCCTCTTCGACAAAAGCCAGGGGCCGAATGACCGTAAACCGTCCTTTGAAAAACGATTGGGCGGGCACCATGGTGCTCATCTCCCCGGCATAACACATATTGAGAAAAAGGGTCTCGATGATATCATCTTTATGATGCCCCAGCGCCACCTTCCGGCAACCGAGCTCATCGGCAATCTCGAAAAGGCGTTTTCTGCGAAGCCACGAACAGAGAAAACACGGATTCTCACGGTTCTTTTCACTGTGGGCCACTATCCCGTTGTCGGTTTTCTCAAGACGCAGGTCATGTCCCGAAGCCCTGCAGAAAGTTTCAAGATGTTCGCCGAATCCATCCGGAAATCCCGGATCGATGTGAACGGGAAAAAGATGGTAGTGAATGGGGATGCGTGCCAGCCGGTCCGATAGCGTGTGAAGTAGGGTCAGGCTGTCCTTCCCTCCCGAGAGCGCCACTAAAATACGATCCCCGTCGGCAATCATCTCATAATGATGAAGGGCTTTGCCGACACCTCTGTTGAGGGCCTTATATGTGTAGCTTCTTTTGGGCAATACGCATACCAGGGAGCCGGGAAGCAGTCTGTTCGAAAACCGGTGGGGCCTTTCTCAGAATCAGTTTTCCTCTTCCACTGTCTCCTTGAGATGAACCTTTCCGGCGGCGATCTCTCTCAAAGCAATGACGATATCCTCATTTTTGGGCGAATTGACCAGATATTCCGATCCCTCGCGGATCTGTCTGACCCGTTTGGCCGCAATATTCACCAGCAAAAACCGGTTGTTCACCTGTTTCAGGCAATCTTCAACAGTGATACGTGCCACGATAAAATCTCCTGTGTAAAAAAGGTTTCAAATCCGGCAATACCGGATCTGCAATATCTTATAAAATTTCCACCAATTCATAAAAACGCTGGCCACCCGGGGCCTGGATCGTAACCTCATCGCCCGGTTTTTTCCCGATAATGGCCATGCCAAGGGGGGATGAAACGGAAATCCGGCCCTTTTCAATATCCGATTCATCAGGTCCAACCAGCTGATAGGACACTTCGTCACCGGTGTCAATATTTTCCAGAACGACCCGGCTGGCAAAAACGGCCCTATCCTTGGGCAGGTTGTCCGGATCAATGATATCGGAGTTGGTCAGTTTATAGGACAGCTCTCCGATTCTCCCTTCGAGAAAACTCTGCCGATCTTTTGCAGCATGGAACTCCGCGTTCTCAGACAGGTCTCCATGGGCACGCGCTTCCTCAATCGCCTTGATATTTTCAGGCCGTTCTATGGTTTTTAGGCGTTCCAACTCTTTCTTAAGGGTTTCATAACCCTTTTTTGTAATGGGAATGCGGTCCAAATTAAGCCTCTTCGCGATAGATTAAGATTATATGAGATGTCATGGGTAATATGTCCCTGCAGGGGTTACAGATAGTCCCTGGCCAGCAATTGGACGATCTGGACCGTATTGGTCGCCGCCCCCTTTCTGATATTGTCCGCCACGACCCACAGGTTGATGCCGTTGGCAATGGATTCATCCTGCCGGATACGCCCCACCAGTGTCAGATCCTGTCCCGCCGCATCCGTGGGAAGGGGGTAGACGGCGTTCTGCGGGTCATCCACCACCTTGATCCCCGGCGCCTGTTCAAGAAGGTTTCGTACCTCTCCGGCGGAGATGAAATCCCGCGTCTCGACGTTAACGGATTCGGAATGCCCGAAAAACACCGGAACCCGAACCGTGGTGGCCGTCACGCCTATGGTGTCGTCCTCGAAAATTTTTCGGGTTTCGTTGACCATCTTCATCTCCTCTTTGGAGTAGCCGTTGTCCTGGAACTTGTCGATATGGGGCAAGCAGTTAAAGGCAATTCGGTGTGGATATACCGCCGATTCCACATCCAGAAAGTTAATCATGGCCCGGGTCTGGTCAAGGAGCTCGGCAATGGCTTTTTTCCCTGTTCCGGAAACCGCCTGATAAGTTGAAACCACTATACGCCGAATTCCGCACCGGTCATAAATGGGCTTTAAAGCCACCACCATCTGGATTGTGGAGCAGTTAGGATTGGCAATGATGCCCTTTTGGGTGTAGGCGGCAATGGCATGCGGATTGACCTCCGGGACCACGAGGGGAACATCGGGGTCCATCCGCCAGGCACTTGAATTGTCCACCACCACGCAGCCCTGTTTTGCCGCTGCCGGTGCAAACTGTTCGCTGGGACCGCCACCGGCCGAAAACAGCGCAATATCCATTCCGGCAAAGGCGGTTTCGGTCAATTCCTCAACAGCGATCTCATCCCCCCTGAAGCGTAGCGTTCTCCCCAGCGACCGGCTGGACGCCAAAAATTTTACCTTATCAACTGGGAAGCCGGACTCCTCCAGACAGGTGATCATCTGGTTGCCTACAGCACCGGTGGCACCGGCAACGGCAACATTGAATTTCCTTTCACTCATATCCGTCTCCTATTCGGAATCATGGGCTCCCTGTCCCGGGAGCAACAATTTTAGTCGTTTGGGTGAATCCACTACACCGCTTCCGGGCCGTTTCCATCACGCCCTCCGGCCAGGGCATCAGCTTTCCGGTCCTCTCTCCTGTTGCGCAACATGATAAAAGGGCCTGATGCGACATAAAAAACACCGAAGAGAAACAACGCGATGGACGGTTGGGCGGCGATAAATATCAGGAAGAGCACGGCTGCGACGAGCGCATTGAAATTCATCTTCCGAAACAGCTCCGGTTTTTTAAAACTGTGATAGGGAACGGAACTGACCATCAGAAAAGAAAGCAGATAGAGCACCATCAGTATGAGCAATGGGTATGGACTGCCTGCCATACCCAGCTTGTGGCAAAACAGCACAATGGTGGCATTCATGCCGGCAGCACCCGGTATAGGGAGGCCCGTGAAATAGTTGCCACTGCTGCCGGTCCCGGACTGGGTATTGAACCTGGCCAGTCTCAACGCACCGCAGATGGTATATAAAAATGCTGCCAGCCACCCCATTCGTCCAAGGGACTGGAGCGCCCACAGATACATCATCAGGCAGGGCGCCATGCCGAAAGAAACCAGATCGGCAAGGGAATCGTACTCCATGCCGAATTTGCTGGTGGTGTGCGTTGCCCGCGCAATCTTACCGTCCAAAATATCGAACACCACGGCAATGATAATCAATACCGCCGCCAGTTCAAACTTGCCCCTGATGGCCGAAATGATGCCGTAAAAACCGAAAAAAAGATTCAAGGAGGTGAAAATATTCGGCAGGATATAGATCCCGCGACGGCGATCCTTTCCCTTTTCGCGGTTCAATCTCATTTCATACGCCCTTCATACGCCCTAGAACAGAGGTTCCGGCGCTCACCTTGTCCCCTACGGTTACCTGCAGGTCCACGTCTTCCGGAAGATACACATCGAGGCGCGACCCGAAGCAGATCAGCCCGAACCGAGAACCTCGAACCACTCTATCTTCCGGCTGGAGTCCGCAAATAATCCGGCGGGCGATAAGCCCTGCAACCTGGACGAAACATATCTGCGCCCCCTTTTCCGATTCCATGAATACGGCATTGCGCTCATTATCGGCGGAGGCTTTATCCAGGCTGGCATTAAAAAACTTACCGGGGTGATAGTCGATTTTCCGAATGGTGCCGCTTAAGGGAACGCGGTTGACATGCACATTAAAGACCGACATGAAGATACTGATTTTCCGGCACCTACCCTGATAAAATCGAGGATCATCGACGATATCGGTCTTTATGACCTTCCCGTCCGCAGGCGACACAATCACGTCCTCCAGATTGGGGATGACGCGATCCGGATCACGGAAAAATCCGCAAATGCAGACAATGGCCACCAGCCCGACAAGCGCCGGCAAGGTCAATTCCAGCACGGCAAATACTGCCGTGGCAAAAGCGGCTCCCAGGATGAAAGGATAGCCGGGTCGAGCGATGGGAAATGCCGTCTGGCTTGGTTGATCCGCCCAGGAATAATTATCCATGGATTTTACCTGCCTCCTAATTTTTATGGCCCCGCAAATTCGATTTTACGAGACCATGGCTCATTATCGGTAGTGAAAGAATACAACCTGATTCCGGCCCGCTTTCCAAAGTATCTCATGGACAATCACACCCGGCCGCCTGTTTCAATAGGATCGTATTCGATAAATTTTTATTTTTATCGAAAATGCAATAGATTGTCAACCATAAGGGCCTCCGATACCATTCACAATCCCGGGTAATACGAAAAATTCCGGTTTATTCCTCATTATGCGCGTGCCGCTTTGCTTTCCGGCTCAATACCGCATCCGGTTCCCGAACGTAGGTGGGCACGAAGCGTTCCGCCTCATCGGCACTGCCACCGGCAAACCGCTCTTTGGCTATCCAGGCCAGTGTGGAAGCCCGGATGACATGGTGTCCATCAGGTGGAAATAGGGCAGACCGCCCGAGCGAATCTTCAATGAGAGAGCGGTATGCCAGGGCACCCGCCCCGATAAACATGCAGGGTCCGTCGATACTGCCGACGATTTTTTCCGGTGACAGGACACCCTCCCCTCCCTGGATCGTCGGGACGCCATCTTCAGACCGGAAGAAGGCATAATAAACCTCTTTCTTCCTTGCATCCAGCATTGAGCAGATCAGATGTCTGCCTGCTTTAGCCTGGGTCGCCAGCACCAGAAGGCTTGAGATCCCCACCAAAGGCTTTTTCAGCGCATGAACAAGCCCTTTGGCCGTACTGATACCGATGCGAAGCCCGGTAAAGGAGCCGGGGCCCCGGGAAACGGCAAAGCCATCAACATCGTCCAGCGTAAGGCCCGCCGAATCGAACACCTGCTCGATCAATCCCATGATGTGTCGGGAGTGGGATTTTCCTTCCTTCACTGTCACCTCCGCCCGAAGGGTCTCCCCGTCTGTCAGGGCGATACTGCAGGTGGGAGTGGCGGTATCGATGGCAAGAATTTTCACAATGGCTCATTTCCCGTAAAGAACCGGTTGTGGCGCCGTATTCGCTTTTTCTAATCCACGGTGTTGGGGTCGGTGAAATCTTCCAGCGCGGCAGAGAGCACCTCGTCAACATGCTTGACCCGGACAAATTTAATTTTCCGGCGGACGGCCTTGGGAATCTCCGACAGATCCCTTTTGTTCTTCTCGGGGATGATGACCGTCCGTATGCCGGCCCTTAGCGCCCCGAGCGTTTTTTCCCGCAATCCGCCGATGGGAAGAATTCTGCCTCTCAGGCTGATTTCTCCGGTCATGGCAACATCTTTGCGTACCGGTTTTTCAGTAAGCATGGAGATCAAGGCGGTGGTGATCGCTGATCCGGCGGATGGGCCATCTTTGGGAATGGCCCCGGCCGGTACATGGATGTGCACGTCCATATTCTCGAAAATATTGACATCGACACCGAACCGTTGCAGGTTCGCCCGGGCATAACTGAGCGCCGCCCTCGCCGATTCCTGCATCACCTCACCGATCTGACCGGTAATGATCAATTCGCCCTTACCGCTGATGAGCGAGACCTCCACATACAGAACCTCTCCGCCGACCTGCGTCCAGGCAAGGCCCGTGGCAAGACCCACCTGGCTCTCATCCTGATCCATATCGGGATAATACTTTGGAATCCCAAGAAATTTTTGGAGATTCCCCCGAGTGACACGAAAAAGCCCCTTTTCCCCTTCCGCTTTTTTTCTGGCGATTTTCCGGCAAATGGACCCCAACTCGCGCTCAAGGTTCCGCAGCCCGGCTTCCATGGTATACTCCGTTATGATCTGTAAAAGTGCCTGGGAGCTGATGGAAACCATGTTGGATTTCAACCCGTTCTCTTTGATCTGCCTGGGCAGCAAGTACTTTTCTGAAATCGCTTTTTTTTCGTCCTCCGTATACCCGGACAGGGTGATCACCTCCATGCGATCCAGCAATGGAGAGGGAATGGTATCGGTCATGTTGGCCGTCAGAATAAACATTACATTGGACAGATCGAAAGGAAGATTCAAGTAGTGGTCGCTGAAGGCATTGTTTTGCTCGGGGTCAAGCGCCTCCAGGAGCGCAGAGGAGGGATCGCCCCTGAAATCGGAGCCCAGCTTGTCGATCTCATCCATCATAAAAACCGGATTGTTGGTTTTGCATTGTTTCAGCCCCTGAAGGATGCGTCCGGGAAGGGCGCCGATATAGGTTCTTCGATGTCCGCGGATTTCAGCCTCATCCCGGATCCCGCCCAATGAAATCCGAATGAATTTGCGCTTGAGGGCTCTTGCTATGGATTGTCCTAGTGAGGTTTTCCCCACTCCCGGCGGCCCTACGAAACAAAGAATGGGGCCTTTCATTTTAGGCTTCAATTTCCTTACGGACAGATACTCGAGGATGCGGTCTTTGACTTTGACAAGCCCGTAATGATCGGCATCCAGGATCTCCTTGGCCCCTTTTATATCGATGACCTCCTTGGATGATTTGTTCCAGGGCATCTCTACAAGCCAATCCAGGTAAGTCCGCACAACAGATGATTCGGCAGAATCGGCATGCATCTGACCCAGCCTTTTCAATTGTTTCAAGGCCTCCTTTTCAGCCTCCTTGGACATTTTCGCACGTTTGATTTTTTTCCGATATTCTTTCAACTCCCGGGCTTTTTCGTCGCTCTCGCCCAATTCCCTGTGGATGGCGCGAACCTGTTCTCTAAGGAAATAGTCCCGCTGGCTCTTTGAAATCTCATCCTTAACATCGGATTGGATTTTCGCCTGCATCGATGAAAATTCCACTTCGCGCGAGAGTAGATCATTTACCTTCCGCAATCGTTGCAGCGGATCGACAATCTCCAAAAGGTTCTGGGATTCGTCAATTTTGAGCCGCAGGTTGGAAGCAACAAGATCCGCTAGCTTCCCGGGGTCCTCAATACTGCCCAGAATATTGGCCACCTCCCCGGACAATTCCCCCCTAAGCGCTAGAATCTTTTCGGAATATTCCCTGACATTCCGCATCAAAGCCTCGGTTTCGACATCGATCTCTTTTATGGGATCTTCGGAAATTTTTTCGATCTTCACGCGATAGCTGATCCGTTTTCTTATAAACTTGACCACTTTTGCTTTGGCAACGCCCTGGACCAGTGCTTTCACCCTGCCGTCGGGAAGCTTCAACATCCGTAGAATTCTGCCCACCGTGCCGACGGTGAACATATCCTCAGGCCCCGGATTTTCCGTTATGGGATCTTTCTGAGTCACCAACATCAGGAAACCGTCTCCCGCAACGGACTCCTCAACGGCACGCACCGATTTTTCCCGCCCGACAAACAGCGGCAGCAGCATATCGGTAAATATCACCACATCCCGCACCGGCATGAGGGGAAGAGATAGGGGAAAATCGGTGTCCGGGTCGACTTCTTCAATGATGTTTATCAAATCATCCGTATCTGTTTCTGCCATAACCTCACCTGACGGGCCGGCTGGCCCGATTCTTTAATCTTGCATCTCCGGGTGTATTCACGAGTTCGCGTGTTCTGGTTCCCCGATGGTCAAAGTTTTTTAATATAAGACTTCATTTGATTTTGACAATATGAATCTTGCTTTTTTCATGATAAACTCCTATGAATAGGCCGCATTTGGCAAATTCCCTCTGCATTGGAAAGGCGGTGATAAATGCCGGGTTACATGGTTGAAACCTGGATCTTCTTTACTGGGCTCTGCATCGGAAGCTTTCTGAATGTCTGCATATATCGACTGCCTTCCGAGAATACCATTTCTGACCCGCCGCGCTCGCAATGCCCCGCCTGCGGCACGGCTATCCGATTTTTTGACAATATTCCGGTAGTCAGCTATCTGCTCCTTAAGGGCCGTTGCCGTTCATGTAAAATCCCGATCTCCATCAGATACCCCATCGTTGAACTGACGAGTGCTCTTTTCGCACTCTGCACCTACATGAAGTTCGGAGCGACGCCTGAAGGCATGGTGTTTTACTTGTTTATTGCGGCACTGCTGGTCATTACCTTCATCGACATCGATCATCAGATCATCCCGGATGTGATATCCCTCCCGGGAATTTTCTTTTTTTTTACGGCATCCTTCATCAAGCGCCACCATATCGGTTTTTTCAAAATTCTTCCGGATAAGACGGCTGATGCACTGGCGTCTCTTCCTGTGCCGGCGATGACCTGGAACGCCGCATTGGGGATTCTGGTGGGCGGCGGAAGCCTGTACCTGGTGGCATGGTGTTACTACCTGATGACACAGAAAGAGGGAATGGGGGGAGGCGATATCAAGCTTCTGGCCATGATCGGCGCCCTCCTCGGCTGGGAAGGCGTTTTTTTTACTATTTTTGTGGGTTCGGCTGTTGGCACTGCCGCCGGGGTCCTTCTCATGGCGTCCAGCCGCCTGTTGGATACCAAATTACGCATCCCGTTCGGCCCCTTTTTGTCCATCGGCGCCATCGTCTACATCTTTTTCGGCTCCCGCCTTATCTGGGAATACGTCAAGTTCGCCAGATACTAATTGGGGAAACCGCACACACCGCCAAAACACCCTGAAGTGCTCGATGTCATAAATACCGCCACATATTTCAAGTAGGTACCAAAGACATTTTTCTCTAATGCCATGATTAATTTCCCCCCTTCCGGGGGTCCAATCCGGTAGTGTAGGAATGGTATTGATAAAAAAGGATAAATATGGCATAAATAGTTTTTATAATCATCTATTTACCGAAATTTGGGAAATGGCGACACACAGAATCCGGTACACAGACACACCGGATCACCGATCAAGGTCGAAAGGTTGTATGGGTAGGGTCCGGAACCTATTGGATATCGTTCGATGACCCGATTCTGATACAAACCTGAAAGGGACTCATTCAAAATGGACTATACCGTTGAATTTGATGAAATGCAATTTGAGAAAATTGAACTGGTTCTTGATGAGGAACTGATCGGCCTGGGCGTCACGTGCGTATTACTGATTGATCTGGCGGGAAATATTCTGGTGAACCTGGATGACGGGAAAACACACCATGATGTCTACTCTCTGGCCGCCCTTGCCGCCGGAAATTTCGGTGCAGTAAACGAGATGGCAAAAATCATCGGTGAGGATGATTTCTCCCTGTTATTTCATAAAGGAGAAAAAGAGAGCATACATTTCAGCAGAATAAGCGAGGACCTTCTGCTGCTCACCATTTTCGGAAAGGACGTATCTCTCGGCTTCCTTCGTTTAAAAGTTGCGGAAGCGATACGAAAAATTCAAACTATCATTTAAATTACCCGGTGCTTCACATCCGCTTTCACATGACCGGCAGATATTGAAGCGACCCTATAAAAAAGAGGTGTCCGATTGGCTCTGATAAATCCCAGGAAAAAGGAGGTTCAGGTAAAGATCGTTTATTACGGGCCCGGTAGAGGCGGAAAAACGAGCAACCTCGAATATATCTACAACAAATTCCAAAAACGCATCAAAACCAAATTGACTACCGTTAAAACCTACGGTGACCGAACTCTGTTCTTTGATTTTTTACCCATGGACGTGGGTGTCATCAAGGGATACACCTTAAAAACCCAGTTTTATACCGTCCCGGGTCAGGTGAAGTACAATGCCACAAGGCGCCTGGTGTTGAGAGGAGTCGATGGTGTGGTGTTTGTAGCGGACTCCATGGCGCTAAGACAAAAAATGAATCGCGTCGCCCTTAGAAACCTGCAGGAGAATCTAACGACCTTTAAGAAGGATATATTCAAGATCCCACTTGTCCTGCAGTACAACAAAAGGGACCTGGAAAAAGACGGAATCCCACTGCTATCCCTGAAAACCATGGAGCAGGATCTTAACAAGCACCTGAAGGTGCCCGCTTTTGATGCCAGTGCCATTACGGGGCATAACATTGTAGAAACCATGAAAAAAGCAATTAATCTGACCGTTCTCTCCGTTCAGAAAAAATTGGTATAGCATTTCTGAAGGTTCGGTCAGTCGTTGGAGTGATCATCCAAGTTGTGAGGATAACAACGCATGAATGAACTGGCAACCGATAACAGTCGCCGTGAGTCAGGAGGGGACGGCAGCCTCCGTATCCTGCCCTCCGACTCCCCGTTTACAAACCTGGATGCCATCGTTTTGTCCATCGAATGGGAAATCACGGATGAAACCATGGATACATTTCTGACTGAAATCAGTCGTCTAAAGAAATACTTTAAAAATGATAAAATCATCTACTCCCTGCTTCAGCTACACGGGACCGCCGGAAAATATATCCGTGTAAAAAAAGTGAAAGCGCATCCGGATTCCCTGAGATTGCTCCATTCGGTGCACGACGGACTTGTAACAATCGTTGCAAAACCCGATATCACGGAGGCTGACAAAAGAAAGATCCTTTCAAACAAAATCAAGCAGTTTAAGGATCTGAAAAATCAAATCATTGAATCCGGCAAGGTCGGGGGAGGAAAACCGGCCGGTATTCGAATCAAGCATGAGGCCCCTCCAGCACCCGTCGAAGAGATTGAAAAAGCAACGCCAATCACCATTGAAACCGAAGAGATCGGTCCGCCTGAAAATATAATCGAGCAACCGCCTCCGGAACCGAAAGAAACGGTTCTTTCACAAACACCGGAGGACGATGGTCCGGAAATTCTCCCTGAAGCCCTTGCCTTGGCAGTAGAAGAGATTAAGGCTTTTATCAGGGAAGAATTAAAAACATTCAAGCAAGAACTGCAGTCAATGAAAAATGGATCCTAAATTCTCTTCTATGATTTTTAAGAGTGTCGTTAAGGGCGATATTGGAAAGTTTTCATTGGACGGCAGCATGCTCACCGTGCTGATGCAGCTGGATGGTAAAAAAGATCTCGGATCCATCGCCGCCGCCCTCGATATGCCGCCTGACACCCTGAAGAAAATCATTCAACTGTTGTACAGACAGAAACTGATTAATCGGGTTCAAAAAGCGATTCCGGTCATCGACGGGGAATTTCTCGAGGTTCTTCGGACCCAATTGTCCAAAGCGGTGGGTCCCATAGCGGAAATTCTCATCGAGGATGAAATCGAATCGATTTCCGATCCACCTGCCGGCATCCCGAGTAAACGGGCGGCTGAACTTGTGGAACGGTTGGCGCGCCTGGTACCGAGAGCGGAAAATAAAATCCAGTTTCAAAAAGTAATGATCGATATGATCAGGTCTAAAGGATACTAGAAATCCAAGGAGTGACTGTATGGTCGTCATATGTGAGGAATGCGGAAAGAAATACCGTATCGATGCCGGTAAAATAAAAGGAAAAACAGCAGGTTTTAACTGCAAGGTTTGCCAGCACCGGATCACCATATCGAAACCGATGCCCCCAAAAACATCCCCGCCTCCGGATTTTCCCGAGTTCCGACCGGAACCGGGTGCAAAACCCGCCCCGACGGCGGCGCCCCCTCCACCACCCGAAAAACCGGTGCCATCCTCTTCACCCTCCTCGACCTCCCCGCTCCAAACCAGCTCCAAAAACCGGTTCGGCCTTACGGAAAAGATCATCTCCCTGATGCTGATGGTAACCCTTGTTCCCCTCTTTATTTTCTGGGGATTGACTTTTCAGCAAACCAGCGAACGCATCGGAAAGGATTCTGAAAAACTGCTGATTCAGAGTTCCGAACGACTGGTTAACCATCTGGACGAATGGTTTGACAAAAATTTCAGAGCCCTGAAAGTCTCTGCCGATTTGCCGGCTGTGCTCTCCATGGACAGAGAAAAACAGGTGCCGGTACTCAAAGCGGTACAAAAAGGATATCCCTGGAACTATCTCGTTTTTACGATGGACCGCAATGGACAAAACATCGCCCGGAGCGACGGAAACCCGTTAATAGATTATGCCGACCGCCAGTATTTTAAAGAGATCATGGCCGGCAAAGAAACATCATGGCAGGCTTTGACCGAAAAGACATCAAAAAAACGGGCACTGGTCCTCGCAGTTCCCATCCGATCAGGGGGACGGATTATCGGTGTTCTGGCGTGCGCCATGACCATCGACAAGGTGACCCAGCAAATCAGCCGGCTGAAACAAGGGCAGATGGGCCGAGCATTTCTCACCGATGCATCCGGAAAGGTCATTTTTCACCAGATGATCGGTCAATACAGGGAGGGGCAAAATCTAGCCGGACACCCATTGGTTTCGGCATTCAAAACCGGAAAAACGGGCGTGGTTTCTTTTTCCAATGAAAAAGGCGTTCCTTTTCTGGGCCATTCCCGCAGCACCGGTCTAGGTTGGATTCTGGGAATTCAGGCCGAGGAAAAAGAGGTGCTGCAAATCCTGAAACAAGCACAATTTTTTGCCTACATCTATCTTCTTGTGACGATTTTGGTGGTCACGGGAATCGCGTTTATTTCAGGAAGGGCCATGACGCGACCCATCAAGGAACTCACCAAGGCCGCCGACAAAATCAGTGTGGGCGAACTGGATGTTGAAATGAAGATCAAGAGTAAAGATGAAATCGGAGATCTTGCGGAAGCGGTTTTAAGGATGCAGGACAGTTTGCGGTTATCCATCGAACGGTTGCGTAAGAGGCGCTGACGCTGATATGGCAAAATAATTTTTTACCGCAGAGGACACGGAGAGCACAGAGAGAGCCTTTAACAATTTTTAGAAATTTGATTCTCTGTGCCCTCTGTGATCTCTGTGGTTCATCTAAAAACTTGCCATGAATATGTAACTTTTTATGAAATCAGGATTGAATAACAGGAAACCTCAATAATGATTAGAAACATCCTGATCGTCGATGATGACAAGATATGGCTGC
>CAZWAE010000041.1:17975-20867 GCA_964631805.1 uncultured Desulfobacteraceae bacterium
CCCGTTAAAGGCATGTTTTCTCAGTAAAGGGGAATTGAAGGATATCATTGTCGTTCCGGGAGAAAATGCAACCGCCATCTCGGTGGACCCCACTGCCCCAAGGGACAGGATTATTGAAACGCTAAAGCGTTAGGTCCGACTTTTCCATACCATTGAGGTGAAAATGAAAAAACAGTTCAGAGAAGTTCTCGATATTGATGGCGTTGAAGGGGTCATGCTCTTCGATGGTACGGGGAAAATACTTTACAGCGAGTTTATATCCAAATCGGCCGAACAGCTGCGGGGAATCGATGGCCGGTCATTGATGAACAGTTTCGAGGAGATTCAGGAGGCGGAACTCGTATTTGAAAACCGGAGAATTTACCTGAGACGTGCGAATCAAAACCTCATCCTTGTTATCATGAGCGGTTTCACACAGGTCGCGATGATTCGGATTAACTGCAACGTACTGATCCCTGCCCTTTCTGAAAAAGCGGATAAACCCAAGGGATTGTCCCGTTTTTTCAGAAAGAGATAAAATAGCAACGTCATGAATCAGAAAAATATAATCGATGCGAAAATAAAAGAGGCGGAAATCTACAACTCACAGGGTCTTTTCGACGAGGCCCTGGCGCTGTATGAAGGTATCATTGAAGAATTCCCCAACATCCCCCCCCCAAAACGCAGCAAGATCGCGAGTGCCGTCAACATTATACGTTCCCAGATCGAAGATCTGGCACAGGAGGATCCGCAGCTCACATCCGAGGATATTTCCCTGATTCAGGAAAGCTGGGCGGATGAGAAAAATGTCCCGGAAATCCTGGATGGTGCATCCGCTTTCATGGAACTGGGTCTTTTCAAGGAAGCCGCAGATGAATATCTAAAATTGTTTGATCTTGATTTTCCCATTCCCGATATTGTCCCGAAGCTGTCCGACTGTCTGTTCCAGATCCACTCCCCGTCACGGGTCATCGACCAGATGGAAAAGATCATAAAGGAAAAGAGATGGGACGACGGTGACAAGGCCACCCTCAATTTTCTTTTCGGTCTTGAAATGGAGAACCGGGGACATGCGGACCTGGCCCTCGATTTTTTCAAAACGGTCGAGGAGCTCGATCCCCATTACGATGGCCTTGAGGAAACAACAAAACGGATTCAGGGGGCAAGGACCTATGACTCGAGATACGGATATCTCCTTGAGAAAGAGATTGTCACCACCTCACAACTCCAAAACGCACTGGGCCGTTCAAAACAGATGAAGAAAAGCGTCGAGTTCATCTTGATGGAACAGCTCAGGATAAAAAAGGAGGAGATCGGAAAATCCCTGTCCCTGTTCTACAAATGCCCTTTCAAAGAGATTGATGAAAAGGCCGAGATCCCCTACGAGCTGCTGACCCGTCTGAAAAAGACCTTCCTGATCCAGAATTGCTGGGTGCCGCTGAGCTGGGATATCGCGGAACGCGTGGTGGATATTTTTATCGATGACCCCAAAGATCTGCTCAAAACAGACCCGATACCGGCGCTGTTCAATGTCAGAAAAATCAATTATTTTGTGGGCATCAAAGAGGACATCACTGACACGATCACCAACTTTTTCGAGGGCAAGAAAGAAAGCGCCGCAGAAATGGAAGATGATGACACGGGTCAGTTCGACATGATGGATATCGACTTCGAGGAGGAGGAGGAGGACGATGAGGACACGGGAGACGAGCATGATGAAGCCTCCGGCCAGGTCGTTAAAATGGTGGATCAGATCCTCATAACGGCATATCGAAAAGATGCTTCCGACATCCATATTGAACCCTCTCCCATCACAAAAAACACCGGGATCCGATACCGTATCGACGGGGTTTGCCAGGAGATCACGCAATTTCCCAATTCCCTCACCAAAGGTATCATGTCCCGGTTAAAGATCATGAGCAATCTGGATATTGCGGAAAGGCGCCTGCCCCAGGACGGAAAGATTAAATTCAAACGAAAGGGGCTCAAACCCTTCGAGCTGCGCCTGGCGACCCTCCCCACAACCGGTGGCTTTGAGGATGCCGTTTTGCGAATACTCGCCGAGTCCGGGGCCATGTCCCTGGACGACATGGGAATGAACGAGCGGAATCTCAACATCATGAAAAAGATCATCAAACAGCCATACGGGCTGGTTTTGGTGGTGGGTCCCACCGGCTCCGGGAAAACAACGACCCTGCACTCCTCGCTGGGGTATATCAACAAACCCGGCATCAAAATATGGACGGCCGAAGATCCTGTGGAAATTACACAACCCGGTCTTAGACAGGTGGAGTGCCAGCCCAAGATCGGGCTTGATTTTGCCAGGGTGATGCGGGCGTTTCTGAGGGCTGACCCGGATGTGATCATGATCGGTGAAATGCGGGATCACGAAACCGCTTCCATTGGTGTGGAAGCTTCCCTCACCGGCCATCTCGTGTTTTCAACCCTGCACACCAACAGCGCCCCGGAAACCGTGACCCGGCTCCTGGACATGGGCCTCAATGCCCTGAATTTTTCAGATGCATTTCTCGGCGTGCTGGCACAACGCCTGGCAAGGCGGTTGTGCAAAAACTGCCGAAAAAAATTCACCCCTTCCCAGGAGGAGTTTGACGAGATCGTTAACGACTATGGCAGGGAACAGTTCGAAACCACCGGAATCAAACTGTCGCCGGAACTGGAAATATACAAGACCGCGGGGTGTGAGATCTGCTCCGATACGGGATACAAGGGGCGGCTCGGCATACATGAAATGATGGAGGGAACCAAAACCATCAAGGGTTTGATCAAACGGGAAGCCACCTCCGAAGATCTTTTCAAACAAGCGGCAGCAGAAGGAATGACCACCATCAAACAGGATGGGATCAGGAACGTGTTCCAAGGTATAACGGACATCAACGAAATCCGGCGGGTCTG
>CAZWAE010000041.1:20967-22348 GCA_964631805.1 uncultured Desulfobacteraceae bacterium
TGCAATTGCGGTTTCAACTCTAAAAAATGCCGTACCAGGTCGGGATCGAAATGGGTGCCGGCAGCGGCGGCAATCTCCGACAGGGCTTGTTCAAAAGGCCATGCTTTCTTGTACGGCAAATCCGATATCAATGCATCGAATACATCGCAGATGGCGGCAATCCTGCCATGAATATGGATAGCCTGTCCCTTCAATCCTCTGGGATAGCCCGTGCCGTCCCATTTCTCATGGTGGGCAAGGGCGACACGTTCCGCCGTCTGTAGCAGTTTGGATCGACTCCCTGTCAAAAGCTTTGCTCCGGCTACGGCGTGTGTTTTAACCCGGTCGAACTCTTTCCGGGATAGTTTTTTCGGCTTAAACAGGATCGTGTCCGGGACGGTGGCCTTGCCCACATCATGCACGGTGATCGCCTGGGAGAGCATTTCACAGTCCGCATCCTTCAGACCTGCGGCTTTTCCCATCAACTTGGCAATCTCGGCCATCCTCATGAGATGTCTTTCCGTTTCTTTCCCACGCCATTCGGCGATGACACCCAACCGCACCAGCAGATCTTTTTGCGTCTTCTGCAACTCCCGTGTACGCTCTTTCACTTTCACTTCGAGGATGATATTTTGAATCTTCAATGCTTCCTGGGCAATCCGCAGAGAGAGATGGGTTTTCACCCGTGCCTTCACCTCGGTGATATCAAACGGTTTGGTGATATAGTCCACCGCACCCATTTCAAAGCCTTTGGTTTTGTCTTTCGGATCATCCAAAGCGGTAATAAAAATAATGGGAATGTTTTCCGTCACAGAATCGCTCTTGAGTATCCGGCAAACCTCGAAACCGTCCATCTCAGGCATCAGGACATCCAGCAGAATGAGGTCCAAAGGATTATCCTTCGCATGCGCTAACGCTTTTTCGCCGGACAGGGCAACACTGAGTTGATAATCGTCCCGAAGGGCATGAACAAGAATGTCGATGTTGGCTTTATTGTCATCTACAAGAAGAATTTTGCTGCTGTTCAAAGTTGGTATCATGTCGAAAGCTCCTCTCCAAAGATAAATGACTCCGGTGTCCCAACGCTGGTGACTATCGGGGAGAACATATCATAATGTATCTGAATTTGCTATATTTTTTATGAGGTACCCTTCTCAGGTTGCCCTGAGAAAGGGTTTGCCCGAAACACCGCCGGAATCACCAAACCGGTGAATATGGAGCCGGATATTGACTTTTTATGCCAAAGGCTCAATAATCGGAACACTTGAATCGCATCCCTCTTAATAATAAGGGCGTCGGAAAAAATGGAATTTACAATTTAAGATGATCGTTTTCCGATACGATGATCCCATATTCACTTTTGATTTGAGTATCCATGAAAATCGCAGTCATATCTGATATC
>CAZWAE010000042.1:0-2028 GCA_964631805.1 uncultured Desulfobacteraceae bacterium
TGTTGAGGGTTGAGCCCAAATCGACTAAGACGAGAGCGATATTTCAGGCCGGGAAACGCATTATCGATGGAACCAAAACCAAACCGGAATTCAGGGAAAAAGAGCTGGGCCTTTTCGTCTCTTTTAAAGACCTACGATCGATTTGTGAAAATCCGGGGCAATCCCCGGGAGATCGCGTTGGGCTTTGCCTTGGGTCTATTTGTGGGCATGAGTCCCACCCTCGGAATCCAGATGGCCATCGCGATTTTTATCGCCGCGTTGTTCAAATGGAATAAAATATCGGCGGCCATCGGTGTTTGGATCTCCAATCCCCTGACAGCCCCTTTTCTTTACAGCCTGACCTATTTTGCCGGGGCCAAACTTCTAGGCGTGAACAACACCATCAACTCTTCGGGCACTATCGGCGATACCCCATTTTATACCATGCTGCTGAAAGCACCCGAGATTCTCTGGGCCGCCACCCTGGGCGGCATCGTATTAGGATTGCCGGTGGCGGTGAGCGGCTATTTTTTCGCCTACACAGCCGTTTCCAGATATCAGGAGGATATCAAGCGTAAGCTGGCGGAACGAAAGGCAAGAAAGGCTCTCAAGAAAAAGGCGAAAAAGGAAAAAGCGGCGGCAAAAAGAGAAAAACACGCGGCTATTGATTCTTTTTAAACTGTTCGACCATCATCTGAAGGGATTGACCGCCGGGTGCTTTTGCCATCGGGTTTACGTTGAGCAGATCCTCCCACGCCGCAATGGCACCGTCATTGTCCTTTAAATCATGAAACAGCACGATCCCTTTGTTGAATCTGGCAGTTTCATGTTCCGGGTCGACCTTTATGGCCCGGTCAAAAGCCGCCACCGCCTTTTGGGGCTGTCCGCTTCTTCTGTACATCACCCCCATATCGGTAATCACATTGGCGTTGTTGGGGGCGATGGCAAGGGCTTTTTGATAGGCTTCAATGGCGTTTTGGTGCCGCTCGGCATCAAAATAGCTGTTGGCAAGTGCAATCCAGGCATCGGCACTGCCCGGATTCCTCTCCGCCTCTTTTTCCAGCATCTGGATCACCCCTGAATCCGCAGCTCCCGGTGTGAGATTTCCAATGGGCTTACCGGCCGTTATCGGCGGCTGGGATCCGGTTTTGTAAACGGTCATCACCACACCGGCGAGAAATCCCACCACCAGGCACATGCAGGCGGTCAAAATCAGGGTTTGTTTTTTGACGTAATCCGCTCCCGGCACTTTTGTGCCAACCGATGCCGGGATCTGTTTCTCCACTGTACCTTTCGGCTTCGATGCCGTTTTTTTCTTTTTTGTCATGAGTGGTTATTTTCTATGCTATCTTTTCTTGAATTCTAGGTGATTTTGCGGGTTAACGTTATCTCCAGATAAACGGTTTGTGCCCTATCCCCTTTACCGGCGGGAAGGCCGTTCACCGCCTCCATCGTGGAGGCGATGGCGGAAAATGGATAACCGCATAGCCGGCCGGATTCCGGCAGGAGAATACTGAACAGGTCATCACCGACTTTGGCCAGGACAGCCGCCGCCTGTTCTCCGAGATCGGTATGGTTGATGCCCACTGTCTGCCCTTCATATTTTTTGAGGACCGCCCCGATACTGGTCTGAGGCGGGAGGGATTCAATCAGCTGTTGCACCTTTTCCGACTGCCGGTTTTGTTCCATATCCGTTTTTTGGCCGGCCAACGCGGATTCAAGTTCTTTTCTTATCTGATCCTTCCCGGCAGCGAACGCTTTCTCAAACTCGGCCTTCTGTTTGTCGAGCGCTTCTTGCCGATGTTTTTCGGCAGCCAGCCGCATCTCATCCTGCTGACGCTCAAAAGCCTCCTGCTGTTTTTTCAATGCTTCCAACCTGGCGGCTTCTGTTTTTTGGTCAGCATCAACCAGGATTTTTCCCTGCTTTTTTTTCAGCTGTTCGATGGCTTCCGCTTTTTCTTTCTCAGCCGCCTGTTGTTTGGCTGACAGCTCCCGCTCAAAAGTTTCCTGCTGCTGCTTTATAGCGTTGCCCTTCTCGGTTTCCACCTG
>CAZWAE010000042.1:2128-11263 GCA_964631805.1 uncultured Desulfobacteraceae bacterium
GCATGGAACCATGGGATTCAATCTCCCGCGTCGTCCGCTCATCAGACGAAACCACCATATACAAAGTAAATTCAGAGGCTGAAAAGTGAAACCGGTAACCGGACATTTGGAAATAATGGATAGAGGGTTTGGATTTTTGAGGAATATCGACAACAATTTCCGGCCGGCATCCGATGATACGTTTGTGCCGACACACCTGATCAGAAAATACAACCTGTCGGAAGGAGTGATGATACACGGCAAAGGCGAAAAGGGTGATGGCGGAAATAAAAATCTGAAACTGGCTGAACTCGAAACGATCAATACACTCCCTTATGAAGCGTTTCTCGAAATCGAACCCCTACAGCAGCAGACCAGCGTCCATCCCACTGAACGCCTGCTCATGGCCCAGGGAAGGGATGACGTCATGGGCCGGTTGCTGGATATGATCGTCCCGGTGGGCAGGGGCCAGCGCGGAATGATCATATCTCCTCCCAAATCCGGAAAAACGACCATCCTGAAACATATGGCAACATCCATCGTTTGCAACCATCCTGACGTTGAAACCTTCGTGCTTCTGGTGGATGAAAGACCCGAAGAGGTCACCGATTTCAAACGTGGTTTAAAGGACGTCCACGTCCTCTCCTCATCGGCAGACCAGGCCGTCATGCATCATATGCGAATCATCCGGATGGCCATGAATACCGCTATGCGATGTACGGAAACTGGCCGGGACACGGTGGTTTTCATCGACAGCCTGACCCGAATGGCACGTGCATTCAACCGCGAAACCAACAGTTACGGCAGGACCCTGACCGGCGGACTGGGCGCCAACGCCATGGAGATCCCCAGAAAAATATTCGGTGCCGCACGGAATATCGAAACCGGCGGATCGCTGACCATCATTGCCACAATCCTGGTGGAAACCGGGAGCAGAATGGATGATATCATTTTTCAGGAGTTTAAGGGGACGGGCAACATGGATCTCGTTCTCAGCCGGAAATGTGCCGAGCAAAGAATTTGGCCGGCGATTCATATCAACCCGTCGGGAACCCGGAATGAAGGGCTTTTGCTGGATAAAAATGAATACAAGGAAATCATCCGGTTTCGGCGGGCACTTTCAAAGCTGAACGAAACCGACGCGATCTCCTTTCTTATCGAACACATTACCGGCACCTCCTGATTGGCATGACACCGGATACTAATGATTTTCGCGGTCCATGACGATATGCTCCATAATTTCATTGAGGACGAAGTACCGTTTCAGCGCACCGGCAATCTCCTCTTTGGTGGGAGCCTCTCCGGTGGTCTGGGCGACAAAATAGTGAACGGTCCTCAACGCATCCAGAAGCACTTCATCTACGGCTATTTTTTCTGTCACGTGAATAAGGTTCCTTTCAACCGGGTCGGTGGATTTGAATCTTTATAGCCGGTATGCAGGGTACCGGCCTCTGCGGGTCGGTCCATCACCTTCCTCTCAAGCACCCGCATACTTTGCCAACGTCCCAGCCGGTAGCGCCAGAAGGTGACGGAAAACAGCGAGAGTATAAACAGGGACGCAACAACCCACGAATAATAGATCCCTCCCCCAAAAAATTCAATGCCGATATAAATGGGGAGTACCATCACGAAAAACCCGGTCACGCCGATACTAATCATGATGAACCGGGTATCCCCCGCCCCTTTCAGCACCCCGACAAAACTCATGTAAAGGGCGTCAAAAAAAACATAAACCGCCACGATGCGAAGCAGATTTGCTCCCGTCTCCATCATGCGGTTATATTCGGCGGCGTGGGTGGTCGCAGACGAAAACAGATCCAGCAGAAAAACAGGACAGAAAACAAAGATCAGGTCGAGGAAAAAAATATAAACGAGAAGCAATCGCCGGGTATCGGCAGCCGCTCTCCGTGCCAGATCCGGACGGTTACGCCCGAGGGCCTGCCCCACCAGTGTACTGAGTCCCATGGAAAACCCCATCGCCGGCATAAACGCAAGGGAATTGATGGACATCACAATGTTGGTCACCGCAAGCTCCATCCGTCCGATACGACCCACCATAAAGATAAAAAAAGTAAACGCCAGGACATCCATACAAAATTGTAATGACCCGGGCACACCGAAACGGATCAACCGGCCGGTCAGTTCCCAATCTACGGACCTATGGGAATACACCCCGAACCGTTGGGCATGGGTCCGGTTAAAAATCAAACCGATGTATATCACGGCTATCAATCCCCAGCTTAAGACCGTTGCAATGGCCGCTCCCCGGATCCCCAATTCCGGGAACACCCACCAACCGTTGATCAGGGCATAATCCAGCGGGATATTAAACAGCATGCCCATGGTTGTCACTACCATTACCGGACGCGTTTCACCCCGGCCTGAAAAAAAGCAGGACAACCCGGCACCCAGAACGCTCAGCCCGCCCCCGGCGCACATGATCTCAAAATAGATCTTTTCAAGCGCCTGCACCCGGATGTCGTGGCCGCCCCATCGAAACAGGGGTTCACCCATGTGGCTGATACCCCAGAGCACCACGCCGGAAAAAAGAGAAAAATAGATTCCCTGCCAAAGGCAGGCGCCGATACGATGGTTTGCCCCGGCGCCGGTATACTGGGCGATAAAGACATTCAGGTAACCGGCAATCCCCCCAAAGAGGGAAATGAGAAGAAATACGACGATACCTGCCGGTACGGCGGCGGCTATGGCATCCATGTCGTAATTGGCAAGAAAGATGCGGTCGGTAAACTCCATCACCGTTGTGGCGGCCATGCTCAGGACCAACGGCAGGCTCACAGAAAGAACGTTTTTATATCGGTTGTTCATATACCCCGTCTTTAGATTTCCAGATCAGATCGCTTCATTCATACGGCTTTCCCGGAGATCGTCGCATCATCTGTAATGGGTCTGCAAGGGGAACACAATCCCGACGAACGGCAAAAAGGGGGCTTCTCCAGGTAATTGTTTTCAGAACGGTACTGCCGGACGTTTCTGTTCAAGATTCCTCAGCGGCCGTGCCCGGCAAAAGGCCTTCTCGGCATCCTGCCAGCCCATGCAGGCCGTTTTCCGAACCGGCAACCCGCGGTGGATATTTAAAAGTCGTTTACAGAGGGCATAAAAATGAAAAAACAGCAGAATATACAGGTGGGACCATGCACCCATGGGCCTTGTGCTGCAGATGATCTTATCGTCGTAGATACCGCGGTCCAGGAAGCCCACAGCGCCCCGGACCACAGTATTCACCCGTTCTCCCCGCGACAGCCGGGGTCCCAGGACCACCGCGTCAAGAAAATCGTTGTCTTCGCTCACATAAGAACGGATGGCACCATAGTTGAAAGGACATGGAAAAGGAGAGACGAAATCGACAGAACCGCTGGAACCCCTCTTCTTAAAACTTCCGCGGGGAATCTCGATGACGACCTCTATTCCTCCACGATGCCGGATCATAACGCACTTTTCATCATTTTCGGATCCTCGACCGCATTTTTCGGCCAGAAATTGATCCGATGTATGATTTCGCGAACGTAAGAACACTCGCACGAAGCCGGACAAGGTACCAGTTGGTTCTCACGAAGACAGTACGCCGGGCAGGAATCGGTTCCCGTCCGCCTTTCCCGATAGATCGGACCTTCATAAAGATCCCGAAACATAATAGCTTTTAGCGCCAGGGTGCTTTTACATCGATGATTGAATAGCAGGAGCCCCAGTTCAAGCACCCGGAAGTCGGCCTGGTACCCAATGATGGCAAGATCCGGATCCGCCAGGAACTGCTCCCGTGTGTTCCATTGGTATCCACAACTGGGACAAACTTTGAAGTTCGACTGTGGCGGTATGGGTATAATCAGCTTTTCTCCCATCTTGTTCCGGATGTAAGAGACCTTATATTTCATTTCAACCTTTACCTTGAAGGCCGAATATATGCCATGCGACGGCGGATTACTCAAGTGGAATGTTGCCAACACCCGCCGGTTCCGGCCAAAAGGGAATCGAAAAATTTAATATGACAATGACGATATATGAAAGGGTTGACATTGGCGGCGGAGTTATTTAAACCTTTCCGCCTGTTGCATACTGCAATAGTTAGACTTACCTTCTAGCTGTGGGAGTTTGAAATGATGAAGCGATCCATGCTGATTTATATTGCCGCTGTGCTGATCGCCAATTATACGGCCACCTGGTTTATCCCCATGCCGTTGTTCGGCCTCGTGTCCGTGGGAACGCTGGTATTCGGCATTACATTCACCCAGCGTGACCGGGTTCACCGCTACGGTCGCAAGCCGGTCTATACCATGATTTTAGCCGCCGCCGTGGGAATGGTTTTTGAGTCCGTATTTCTCGGGGTGGAGTGGCGGATCATCACCGCATCGTTCATTGCCATTGTCCTCAGTGAAACAGCAGACACTGAAATCTATCAGAAACTGTTGCACCGGTCGTGGATGCAGCGTGTCACCGGTTCCAATCTGATCAGCATCCCCTTAGACAGCCTGCTTTTCAATTTTATCGCTTTTGCGGGCGTGTTTGACAACCTGATGCTGGCTGGGATTATTTTCGGCGAAATCGTGGCAAAATTCGCCACGGGTTCGCTGGCGGCGCTGTGGAAGGCATCGGAAAAAACCGGCTGCGAGGGTGCCGGGGCTGGTTGAACATTTTTAATTATTTTCGAGGAGAAAAAACATGCATTTAAGCGTAACCTTTAAAAATCTCAACTCTTCCGATCATCTGAAAGAATTTATCCAGGGTAAGCTGGACCGTATGGATAAACTACTGGACCATCCGGGAAAAGCAACCGCCGTTCTGAAAGTGGAACACCAGAAACGTATCGTAGAGATCAACCTGACGTCGAACCGCCTTAGCATCAACGCCAAGGAGGAACACGACGACATGCATGCGGCTATCGATCTGGTAATGGATAAATTAAAAAAACAGGTGACCAAAAACAAGGAAAAAATTCAGCAGCGGCGGACCCGCTCCATACGGGAGGAGGAGGCGTTGTCGGTATCGGATGTATAATCCGGGAAAGGGATCTATTGCATACCGCGCCATGGATCATCATCCTTTCCGCTCGCGCTCATATATAAGGTTTACACGAAAAACACCCCGACGACTCAACTCATGAATTGGTCAGTTTCCGTCGAGGCCCAGTTCTCGCGGCACTTGGTTCCAGTTTTTAAGTCGCGTGCCGTGGGTGCCTTTTTCAAAGGAAAAACCCCTATCAAAATAGATACTTTCCGTTGAAATGACGGCATCCGACGCAACAAGGGCATGGAGATTCACACCTCTTTCCCGAATCGGTTTAAAGGTACAGGGGCCATCGAACCCCAGAACAGGAAACCCCGAAATTCCGAATTTTAACAGCAGCTGCCTGGAAAGCGTCAGACCGAACAGGCGAGAAAGAAAAACGATCCGAAAATCCTCTCGGAGGGGTTGAATCGCTTTTTTCATTCCCTCTACACCCTCTTCGGAAAGAATCATTTGCTGGATTCCGCTCTCCACTTCCAAAACCACCGCTTTCTCCTTTGGCGTCACGACGAGCAGAATTCCGGTACCCACGCCCTCGGTGCATGCGGCATGGATTATCTTGAGACCGGCCCTGACCGGTGTAAACGATATAAATCCATACCCATCAATCCCTGTCAGGATTGTCCTTTCCATTTCGCCCTCAATCGTTAGCGCTACCTTGGTGCCTCCGGCAGGCAGCACCGATTTAAGGGTTCGAACTTTCAGCCGAACCTCACGATGTTGAAGAGTGACAACATCGAAAACAACGACCCGCGCGTATGATGTCGCAACACCCCAAACATTCAAACTCACCAGCAATAAAAAGGCGCGGAAAATATGATTTCCTGGTTTCATCTGTCAGCCGCTGTAAAAAAAGTTGTTAAAGTAATTTGGGTTAAGGCCGATATATGAAATAGAATATGGCCAAAAATCAACCGGCCGATGATCCGGGATGAGAGGTTAATATGCAGTTCCGGAAGTTTTTTCAGCAAACATTACCCATCATTGTTGCGGTTGTTCTTTTTAACGGTGCCAATGCCGCCTGCTCCTACCTCCTGGGCGAAAGAGACCGGAACTTAATACAGATCGCCTTTATGAACGGTGCCGCAAAGATGCTGGCTCTGGATATTAAAGACCTTCAAACCATAAAAAGCAACCGGGCACTCTCCAAAAAAGTGGTGACCCTCGCTTCGAACCAATATCTGAAAAAGGTCGAGCAGATAAATCTCCCGGAGAACCAGGTGGCGTCAAACACCGCTTCTTCAAAATACAGAACCGGCCTTATGCCCTGAAACGGCCTTTTCGAAATCACCGTTCCCACGTCATCCTGCCCACGCTCGTCCCCTCCTTTTCAAACGCCAACGTCAGCAACTTTTGCCGGGCGTTGTCAACCGCCGTTTTACAGATCCTTCCCGATTTGTTAGGATGGTGCCCGTCCAGAAATCAGGGATCACGGTTATCCACAAAGCTCCAGCGCAATAGTCCGGCCGGCCTATGGGCACCGGTCCTCCTGCCGGCCAAAACTCGCCGCTAAGGCCGCCTAAGGACCGCCGCTGATAGATTATCTAAATAAAATCTTTACATAGATGGGCACTAGGGTATTGTCCTGAACTGCCGGGGTCATCGGCAAATAGGCTAATTTTATGGATGGACCGCATAACGGCGCCTTGAATTGTTTTGAAGATTCCTCCGGATTTATTGAATTCGCAGGACATAGGCTCCTCCATGCGCCGTTGGCCGGACGGAACTACCCGAATAACCTTCTCGGAAACCGAGGCTCATCTGCTGTCCTGTTCCTCTTGGGCAACAACCGCGCCAGCAACCATTTCGATCCCTGCCTAATCCTGAACAAACGGTCCCAAAAGGTTCGGCAGTCCGGGGATTTATGTTGTCCCGGCGGCCACGTGTCGCCGGCCATTGATCCTCTCCTGGCCCGAATATCCGAACTTCCCGGATTTCCCTTGTGGCGATGGCCCCATTGGACGAAATGGCGCCGAAGACAGCCCGCGATGGCCCGACGCCTGGCACTGCTCCTGGCCACAAGCCTGCGGGAGAGCTTTGAGGAGATGCGCCTGAATCCGGCCGGGGTCCAATTCATCGGCCCGCTCCCCGTCGTCAGACTGGTCATGTTCAACCGGGAGATATTTCCGATGGTCGGTTGGGTTCGAAGACAGACAACATTCTTCCCCAATTGGGAGGTGGATAAAATCGTCGAAATTCCAATCCGGGATCTCCTGAATTCGGATCACTATCGGCGGTACCGTCTTCGCATCGGATCCAAAAGAGTGCCGGAGAGTGATCAACCCATCAACGACTACCCCTGTTTTCTTCATCGAAAAGAAAAGGAAACCGAATTGTTATGGGGAGCCACCTACCGGATCACCGCCGCATTTCTCCAAATGGTGTTCGACTTCACACCCCCTGCCCTTGAAACGCTGCCTGTCATCAGGGGGGTTTTGGATGAAAATTATATCAACGGCAGATCGCAGGCCCCGGGCCGTTGAATTTAATTTTACCGTTTTATAATCATCCAATGACCCGGAATCCAGAACCCCCGTCGATTGTAGTGCCCCGGATTCCAGACACGGTACTTTGTTTTCCGGTTATGCGGCCCGAAATAGCCATGGACGATTGACCGTTGATGGGGAAACGAACCACACCGAAAAGCATGGTGGAGAGCTTTGTGGCGCCTTCTTTTGGCAGAACGCCGCCGATCAGGACCTCTCTGCCAACGGGGGGCCGGATTTCGAAAATGGGCCGGGATTGCGTCCCATTTTGCGGTAAGACCGTGGACGACTATCGAACCGGTAATATCGGCGGCCTGAGCGGGTGCAGAAAAAAAACAGATCCCTGGCAGCATCATGGCAATAGCGATAATTGTTTTCATAGGACCCCCTTTTCACATAACCGATAGATTCATCACAATCCCGCCTAACGGCGAGGAACCCTTTGCCAGATGGAATCATCCGAAATTCACATTAAGGGTGCATCTGCCTATTTTACTATTCAATTGTTGTGCCAGATTGTGTTTGTAGAGATAACAAAGGCTTAGAGCCTGTATCGTCATCCGGATATCGACAATCCCAACAAGATGTCGACAAAATTGTCGCCCGAGCACTGCAGGTCGGAGGGGTTCTGTGCAGAAAAGAATCCCTACCCGGAGGGCAGGGGTTTGGTAATCACCATAGGACGTGGTTTTCAAGGCCGAAATGAAACATCAAAGCCGGAAAGATAGACTTTGATATTTCTTGCCGCCAGGATATCATCCACTTCGGCCATCAATTCATCCTCAAGGTCTTTTTTGAAGGGATACTTTTTTTTCAATTGTCTTAGTTTTTTCCTTTTTTTCCTTTTACTGATGATCCCTTCAACATGGGCTTCGTAAGGTGTTTTCAAATTGTGCGACATTTTTCTCGCAAGGTGATAATAGAGATAATCGCCAAAAATGATGTCCAGAAAGTTGCCCCGGTCAAGTGTGACCGTCATGGGATAGTCCGGATATTGGCCTGACATGTTGGATCCAAACCGTGTCCGTTGCGTTTCGAACAGATAGCGGATTCGTTTATGGCCCTCGATTCCCGGTGCCGTGGGGTCATCCATCGCCTGCTTTAAAACATTCACGATTGCCATTTCCGTTTCCGGTGGATCGAAGTACAGGTAGTTAAAAAAGGCCGTCAATGGGCCGATCTGGTTTGAGTAGGGAAGAGTTCTGGTGAAAGAGGAAAGGCGCTTGTCTTCCCAGAATTGGATCAAGTTGTCCCGATAATTGAATTTTAACTGGATCGCCGTCTGGTTCTGATACTCTTTGGCGCCAGGCAGGATCTCCTCCAGTACATCTGTCATAAAGCGCTTGCCATCATAACGAAACTGTTCCACCAGACGGGTTTCGATCCCCTTTACCATCTCTTTGTACTCACGGGTGTGTCTCCCGAAAAGAGTCAGCATCAGCCAACTCCATCCGTTCACGCCCTCCGGTTCCGTCATGCTGAACGAAGAGACAAAACCCCCTTTTTCCTGCCGAACCCAAATTGTGGCGGCCATTTTCATCCGGACGTCCCAGGCCACCTTCAAATGGACGTCATAGGTCAGGGAAATGGAGGCCAGTCTGTCCAGGGGCTGCTGTGAAACCGTCGACAGAAAACGCTCCGCCCTCATCCG
>CAZWAE010000042.1:11363-17882 GCA_964631805.1 uncultured Desulfobacteraceae bacterium
GTCTGTCCAGGGGCTGCTGTGAAACCGTCGACAGAAAACGCTCCGCCCTCATCCGCACCGATTCCCCCATGGTATCCGCAGTCTTTTTATCGGCAAAACAGGGACCGGCAGCAACCATCAGCAGGCAGCCGGCCAAGGCAGCGGCCGCACAGGTGAGTTTTCGGCGGAGAGGTTCCCTCATCATTTGATTCTTGCCGGACTATATTGAAAATGGGTTGAGGACGACAGCACGTTTCCATCCATATCGGGTTGTTATTGGGGCGCACGTCCTGAATTGGGTCGCGGGCGGACGCGATGGGCCGGATTTTTATCATAATGGGGTTCGTGTTTTGAAGTCAAGTTTACGATGCCCGCAACTCGGGTAAAAGGGGTTGACTCCCAGCCGTCCCTCCCATTACTAGAGGAACTGAAAGGAAAATATATAACCAATGGCAATCCTCATTATCAATCCCGGTAAAAAAGTCGATTCATGGAAAAAGCGTATCCTTACCTTGGAACCCGCAGCGGATGTCAGGGTGTGGCCGGACAGGGGAAATCCTGAAGAGATCGACTATGTTTTGACCTGGAATCACCCCCATGGAGAATTTATCAGGTACCGCCGTTTACAATGCATTGCCTCCATGGGGGCTGGGGTCGATCACATTTTCAGTGATCCGGGACTTCCCCGTGACATTCCGGTAACCCGAATCGTAGACCCATCCATGGCCCAATCCATGAGCGAATATGTGGTCATGAGTGTCCTCAACTGGTGCAGGCAGACGCTCCGCTACTATCAAAACGAGCCAAACCGTTTGTGGGCGCCGAAAATTCCCAAATTGGCCCGAAAGGAATGCGTGGGTATCATGGGGCTGGGATTTCTGGGACGATTTACCGCCCAAAGGCTCTGTGCCATGGGCTTTAAGGTGACGGGATGGCGAAATAGCCCCAAAAGGGTGGAAGGCGTGGAAACATTTTGCGGATCGAAAGAGCTAAAACCGTTTCTCAGACAGGTCTCGATTCTGGTCTGCATGCTGCCGCTGACCCCCGACACGCATGGAATATTGAACTACAACACCTTCAACCACCTCAAAACCGGGGCATACATTATTAATGTGGCTCGAGGAGAGCATTTGATTGAAGCGGATCTTTTGGAATCTTTGGGCTCGGGACAGTTATCGGGGGCTTGCCTGGACGTCTTCAGGTCGGAACCCCTGCCGGATGATCATCCCTTCTGGAGTCACCCGGACATAACCGTGACACCACATATCTCAAGCCTCACAAATCCTGCCGAGGTTGTGCCCCAGATCGTGGACAACTACCGACGGGTACTATCGAAAAAACCCCTTTTAAACCGTGTCGATCCCCGGAAAAAATACTGAAACCAGCCCGGTATCCGAAATGGACGCCGTAAAAGCCTCCCGGTGGCTCCACCGGTATCGCCAGGTAATGACTATTCTTCCGGATTATTGAGCCCAATGTTGGGCGAACGGCCAATGAATAAACGGCAAATTGACAATTGAAATCTCTTTATTGTAGAATCCTTCTGCCCCATCCGAGACGATGCAACCGCCGAAAAATCGATCTTTGACGGAAAGCCTGGGAGATGAAACAGACTAATAGCAATAAAAGACAATTTGCAAGGGCCATCTATTGCACCGAGGCAATGGCTGAAACGGATGATGTTTCTTTCAAATGTTTTACCCTGAATCTGACACCCGCCGGTATTCTCATAAAAACCCAAAAATCCCTCTCATTGGGAGAAAACATCTGCATCTCTCTCCAGCTGCCGGAATCCCCCGACCCGGCCCGCGTGGTGGGCACGGTGGTGAGACTGGTGGGGGAATGCGTCGGGATCAAATTTGATCGGCAGCTGGATGCTTTCCTTTCCGTTTAGGGTTCTGCGATCATAGCTCTCTCCTGTCCTATCTACTATCGAAAACCTTCTCCGCCTCCTACTTTTTAAATGTGTGAATTCATTACTTCGACCCCCTCAAAAGTTAGGAACCATTCGAGGGCGGAATGGGAAGCCGGACCGTGAATTCCGTACCGATTTCACACTCTTTTTCAAGATAGAGGGTGCCGCCGTGCCGTTCGACGATCTCGTGGCAGATGTAGAGCCCAAGCCCGGTACCCCTGCCCACCGGTTTGGTTGTAAAAAACGGCTTGAAGATATCCTTCCTGATCTTTTCCGGTATTCCCGGGCCATTGTCCCGGCAGGACAACGTCACGCTGCGGGATGGGCCGTCGTACCCGGTACGCAGAATGATTTCCCCCTGCTGTTCATCCACAGCATCGATGGCGTTCTGGAAAATATTCAGGAGGACCTGCCCTAAATTTGCAAAATTCCCCTGTAAAACCGGCAGGTCGGAGGTAAGTTCCTTAACGATCACAAATCCGCTGTGTTTATACTTGTTGTGCAATATTCTCAACGCATCCTCTGCCACTGTGTTCAGGTCCACCGCTTCGGTGTAGGTCTGGGTCTGCCTGGACAAACTGAGAAGGCTTTCGACGATGGCCTTTGCCCTGCCGAGTTCCCTGTCGGCAAACCGCAGATCTTCGATGAGATCCGCATCCGGTAACGCCTGTCGGTCCATCTGTTCAAGATCTTCGAGGACGGTCTGGATCAAACTGGTGGCGCTTGCAATGGGGTTGTTGAGTTCATGGGCCGTACCGGCCACCAGCTGGCCGATAGCCGCCAAACTCTCGGAGCGGACCAGTTGCTCTTGTGTTTTCTCTTTCTCTTCCAGCGCCTGTTGAAGCGCCGCCGTACGTACCGTAACGGTGTGTTCAAGGTTTTCATTGACCGCCTGAACCGCCTTGTAAGAATGGGCATTTTCCACCGCAAGAGACACCTGGTTGGCGAGGGTTTCAAGAAGATCCGCATCCTCTTTGGAGAACACCCCCCTGGAACGCATCTCCCCGAGAACAATCAATCCCGAAATCTTTCCCAGGGAGGAAAGGGGAAGAATGGCTGCCGCGCAAAGGTCGTCCATTCCCGAAATGATCTCCTGCCGGATTTCCGGGTCCGGTTCCCTTAACAGACGGGACTTCAGGACCGGTTGGGGGTTGGAAAGAAGGAACCGAAGCAGAGCCGAATCTTCTTTTCGGATCATTCCGCCACGGCAATGGAGCCCGCTACCCCGCCGGGCGTATTCCTGAAACTCAGCCCTGCCAGGTGCGGGGAGGAATACGGCGCAGTTCTTCAACTTCATCGCACACATCAAGGTATCCATCAATCGATCGGAGATCTCATTCAGGTCTCTGAAAGTGGTGATGATCCGGCTGACGGTTTTGAGGGTACGACGGTAGTCATACTTTCCCTTAAAAAACATTTGGTCGATCAATTTGTGGATCCCGGTATTGAGCGGGCCGAATACCGCAGCCACCAGGAGAAAATAAACCATCTGAAGGTATAAATTGCCGCCGCCTGACAGCCGGTCATCAAGATATCGGCCGAGGATGGCCGTGATCAGGGCATAGACCCCGGTCAGCAATGCCGTTAACAGAGAGTAGACCAGGCCCTTTCGGATCAGGCGCCCCATATCCAGCAAATCATGGCTGAAAAGACCAATGTAAAAAACGGTCAGTGGAAGAAAACTGAAGTTGCCCGGGGGGTAGATGGGCACCCCCAGATTTGGTAATATACTGAAAGCGTTCAATATTCCCATCATTCCAAAGCCGGCGGCCACAAATTTGTAACCCGTCTTTCTGAAATGATTTCGCTCTTTTCCGATGGCTTGAAATACCAGTACCAAAGCGTAAACTGTGGCCAGAAAGCCGAAAACGCCAAATAGGGGATAGACCGGTCCGCCTTTGGCAAAAAAGCCGTAGCGGTATTGGTGCATGGATTGGATGTACAGCGGCGTGGGCGTTAGGCACATGAGGACAAAGGCCATGGCATATGCACCCTTTATCAACCATTTTTGACCGGATACGTTCAGGTAAACATGAAAAAAATGGATGTACAGGGGAAACAGGTAAACGATAAAGGCGTGATCGATACGGCTGACCAATAGCGCTGTTTTTTCCGATTTCAGATTAAAGGCCAAAAGGATGTCGATGTATAAAAAGCAGCAGAGCACACAAATAAGCGTGAATAGAATTTTTTCCTTTGACCAGGGGGGGCGGACGACCATCAACAGGACAAGGCCTAGAAACCAGCACAATGTTAGCAGTGGCGGAATGCTGTACGGGGTCATGGGTCCATCGCAAGGGTTTGGCCAATTGGGTTAAGGGGCAGACAGCAGTTCCCGGGCGTGGGCCCGGGTGGTTGGGGTGATGCGCTCACCGCCCAGCATTCTGGCGACCTCCTCCACTCGTTCCTCCTTTTCCAATGCCCGGATCCGGGTCAGGGTTCTGCCGTTTGAAACACCTTTGGAAACGTTGAAATGATGGTCGCCGAACCGGGCGATCTGAGGCAGGTGCGTGATACAGATGACTTGGTGGTAACGGGAAAGGTGTTGCAGCTTTCTTCCGACCACCTCCGCCACACCACCGCCTATTCCCGCATCCACCTCATCGAACACTACGGTTTCAACGGAATCGGTGTCCGCCAGAATCGCCTTGAGCGCCAGCACCACCCTGGAAAGCTCGCCCCCTGAAGCGATGGCCGCAAGGGGTTTCATCTCCTCGCCCACATTGGGTGCAATGAGAAATTTGGCTCGGTCCAAACCGGTTTCCGAGATGGATACACCATTAATCGTCAGATAGGGATTGGCATCGTTTACCGCCCTTTCAGGGGCAAGGGACACTTCGTATCCGGCCGACGGCATTTTGAGAGCGTCCAGTTCCGACACCACTTTTCCTGAGAGACGGGCAGCGGCCTCTTTTCTGCGGTCGGAAAGGGATTGTGCCGTTTGGGTAAGAGTGGTTTTGAGCCCGTCGAGATCCTTTTCAATTTTTTTAATCTGCCCGGATGCGTCATTCATCTCTGAGAGCTCATTGGAAATGCAATCCAGAAAAGCCATCACCGCATCGATGCTACCGCCATATTTGCGTTTCAACCGGTTCAGAATATCCTGCCGTTCCTCCAGCGCGTCCAAATGCTGTTCATCGAACTGAAGGCTGCTCTGGTAGGAACGAAGCGCGTCCACCACCTCTTCGGTCTGGATGGCGGTGCGGGTGATGCTGTCGGAAACGGGCAGCAGGGAGGGATCTTTTTCTGCAGCCTTTTCCACATCCCCCTGGACGGCCATCAGCTGTTCGATGACCGCACCCCTTCCATCGTATAGCGTCTGCAGCGCCGAAAATACCGTTTGATTGAGATCAAGGGTGTTTTTCAGCCGCCGGATCTCGATCTCGAGCACCGAGTCCTCTCCGGGCGACGGGGAGGCGGCCTCAATTTCATGCTTTTGAAACCCGAGCAGTTCCCTTCGTTCGTCCTGGTGAGCCCTTCCCGCTTTAAGGCGGGACAACTTTTCGATCAAGGGAATCATCTGATCATAACAAGCCTTTACTTTCCTTCGGACGGGTAGCAGGCCGCCGAAGTGATCCAGCACCATAAGATGTCTTTCCTCTTTCAGGAGTCCCTGATGGGCCCGCTGACCGGAAATACTGGCGAGGTTTTCCGTTATGCGCGACAGGATTTGAATACTGGCCAAGGCACCGTTGATATAGATGCGATGGCGGCTTTTCCGGGAAATGATGCGCCGGATCAGGAGCCCCTCCTCCACCTGATACCCACTTTCAATCATCTGTTTTGCAGTGGTGCTCTCAGGGGCGACCTCAAAAAACGCCTCAAGTTCGGCGGATTCATTCCCGGTACGGATCAGTTTTGCCGATGCCCGGCCACCCAGTATCAGGTTGACCGCGTTGATGATGATCGATTTCCCGGCCCCGGTTTCTCCGCTGAACAGTGTCATTCCCTCGGAAAAGCGAATATGGAGGTCATCGATAATGGCAAAATTTTTAATGGAGAGTTCCCGGAGCATAAGGTTTATGTGAAGTCGATCTTTATGGAGTCATGCATAAACAGGTTTGCGGTACTGGGCTCAGATGTGTTGGGCCGGCAGGGCGTGACAGCGAGTGAAAAACCGGCATATTTCGAGAATTTGCATTTAAGACGGTCAATTTGATTCCGTCCATGAACGGTTCAACAGGAGATGGTGGCCGGCAGGGTTCAGAACTCGTCCCTGGCTTTTGAGATCTCATCCACCTCCCCCATCACGATAAGCGTCATGCCGGATGTGAGTTCCCGCGACGCCGGTGGATTGAATTCAATTTCCCCTTGATCCTCTTTTGCTCCCAGGACGAGCAGATTGAATTTGTCTTTTAACCCGGTCTCCAGGATATTTTTCCCGATATTGACCGAACCTTCGGAAACCGTAATCTGATGAATTCTGAGGTTTCCCTGGTTGCTGCGGAGCATGCTGTCCAGGAAATTGACCACCGTGGGTCTTATCATTTCGGACGCCAGGCGAAGCGCGCCAATATGATTCGGAGACACCACGCTGTCCGCCCCGGCCTTTTTCAGTTTCGCCTGAACCTTCGGGCTGGTCATCTTGCTGATGATGCGCAGTTTCTTGTTGAACATCCTCGCGG
>CAZWAE010000042.1:17982-22321 GCA_964631805.1 uncultured Desulfobacteraceae bacterium
TTCGGGCTGGTCATCTTGCTGATGATGCGCAGTTTCTTGTTGAACATCCTCGCGGTCATGGTGACATAGAGGTTGTCCTTGTCCGACGGCAATCCGATCACGATCCCGGACGCGTTGACGATACCCGCATCGAGAAGATTTTGATCGTCGGTGGCATCCCCCTTGATATATAGCAAATCTTTGATAACCTGACAATTTTCGATCTTCTCCTCATCGCGCTCGATGAGAACGACGGCTTCGCTGTTCTTCACAAGTTCCTGGAGAAGGGGCAGGCCTGTTTCACCGCCACCGCAGACGATATAGTGGTTCGTTAGTTTGCTGATCTGCTTCCTCATCTTGTTTTTCCTCAAGATTCCCGTAAGCTCCCCTTCGATGAGAAGGGCGGTCAAGGTGCTGATTCCGTAAAGAATGATCCCCATTCCGAAGGTAATCAGGACCATGGTAAATATTTCGACGGGGACGTTTCCCGTGACCGGGGTGACCTCGCCGAATCCGACACTGGTGATGGCGATGACGGTCATGTACAGACAGTCCATGAACGCCTGATCACCTTCGTACAGGATATAGTAGCCAAGGCTTCCCGACAAGACCACGAGAAGAATTGCCAAGAGCACCAGGGCCAGTCGATGTTTAATATTCATGGTCGGTATACGCAGAAGTGTAATGTATAAATATAGACGATATTTATACTATTCCGGGTCAGCCTGTAAAGAGTTTGTTCTCTCTTTCCCATTTTGCCGGTGGATCTGTATCCTGTTTTCCATGGACTGAAGGGTACCACATTTAAGGGAAAATACGGCTTGAAATCTACCGGTGGAAACCCTATTCGCCTTGAAAAAGCTTTACAAAAAAAAGGCTATCGATTATCAAGATCGGAGTTCCCCTTCTCCCCGGCACCGGGGAAAAGGGGAATTTTCCCGGTAGGTGTTTCGTCCTTTCCAGATTCGCTCACGTGCTCATTATCCTGAAGCCGCGAAGTGACTGCCGGCGGCAGGTGACAATACTGTCCCACCGCTAATGACGGATCGATGGGTTTCCCGGTTAGGACAACAGTTCGTGCTTCAAACCATTTGCTGAGAATGACATGAAAAAACCAATCCCCCTGGTCATTGCTACCAGGAACCGTGGGAAAGTCTCGGAAATATCAGCCTTGCTGCGGGATTACCCGGTCACCATTAAAAACCTTGACGACTTCGGCCCCATTCCGCACGTTACCGAGGATGGGGATACCTTTGATGAAAATGCCTATAAAAAGGCGAGTTTTACGGCAAGGGTGCTGGGTCTTCCCGCCCTTGCCGATGATTCCGGACTGCTGGTGGAAGCACTGGGCGGGGCCCCCGGGGTCCTTTCCGCACGTTACGCCGGCACAAATGCCTCGGATGAACAGCGGTGGCGTAAACTGCTCGACGACATGGCCGGCAAAACTGACCGCCGGGCGGCGTTCGAATGCGTCATCTCCATCGCCGTACCGACGGGTCCGGCCCTTACCTATGAAGGTCGGTGCGAGGGCGTCCTTACGGATCGGCCCCGGGGAAGCAACGGTTTCGGTTATGATCCGATCTTCTACTACCCTCCCTTAGACAAAACATTCGCCCAATTGACCGGTGAGGAGAAAAGCCGTATCAGCCATCGGGGACTCGCTCTCAAAGAGATACAGGATGAATTTGATAAAATTCTTGACTGGATCGACATCCACATGCCGGTTCAGGAAAAACATCGACACGAATAGGTTCCGCCGGGAAAAACCATATTGGGGAGCATGCGCGATCCTGCCCACGGAACCTGAAACCGAAACGAAATGGACCCTAAATGATAGATGACCTGATACGAAAAAACAGGAGCTGCCGGCGGTTTTACCAGGACCACGCCGTGGACCGTGACACATTGGAGGGGTTGGTCAACCTGGCCCGGCTGTCCGCTTCGGCGGGTAACCTGCAACCCTTGAAATATATCCTTTCGCGTGAACCGGAAATGAACGCCGATATCTTTCCGTGTCTGGCGTGGGCCGGATATCTCAAAGAGTGGCAGGGTCCCAAAGAGGGAGAACAACCCTCTGCGTATATCGTCCTTCTGACCGATACCCGGATCAGCAGGGATGCCGGATGTGATCATGGCATTGCCTGCCAGAGCATCCTCCTGGGCGCCAGGGAGCGGGGATTGGCCGGATGCATCATTGGCGCCGTTAAAAGAAAGCGGCTTCGCGACATATTGCAGATTCCGCAGTATCTGGAGATCCTTATGGTGATCGCCCTCGGAAAACCGAGGGAGGTGACCGTGATCGAAACCGTTGATTCGGATGGGGGCATCGAGTACTGGCGGGATGAAAAAGGCGTGCATCACGTCCCAAAACGAAAACTAACGGATATTATCCTTGATACCGACAAATAGTACGGACGGGACGAAAAATTCGGAACCATGATCGATGGCAGGTGGTTGATACCGCCTGAGTTTGGACTCAACGAGGAGGGTTTGGATGCTGAAGCGGAATGAGGGTCTTGATATTGTAAAAACGGTCGGTGGCATCACCGATAAAGAAGCGGCTTTGAACATTTTCAAAAGCACCATGGATGAAAACCATTTCCGCCGGATCGGGAAAATCCAACACACCGAGATCCTATTGAAGATCGCAAACGCCATCGTCATGTGTGAGCCGTCCGCAGTATTTGTCAACACCGGCTCTGAGGAGGACCGCCGGTTTATCCGCAGCCTGGCCCTGGAAAACGGAGAAGAGGCGGTGCTCCCCATGGAGAACCACACCATTCACTACGACCTCAAGGATGAGCAGGGAAGAATCATTGACCGGACCTACTATATCGCCAATGAAGGGGAAAAAATCAGCTCCCTTGCCAACAAGATGATCCGGAAAGAAGCCCTTTCAGTGATCCGGGATATCATGTCCGGGATCATGCGGGAAAAAACCATGGTCATCGGATTTTACATCCGCGGACCGGCAGGGGCGCCGGTTTCGAACCCGGCGCTTGAAATCACCAGCTCCGCTTACGTTTCGCACAGTGCGGAGATCCTTTACCGAAACGCCTACGCCGTTTTTGAAAGGGAGGTGGCAGCACGGGGACACTTTTACACCAATATTCACAGCGAGGGTTTGAACCGGCCGGAGGACCTGCCCAATGCCCGGGTTTTCATGGACCGGAGTCACTGGACCACCTACAGCTTTAACTGCACCTATGCCGGCAACACCCTGCTTTTGAAAAAGGGCAATCATCGGTTTTCCGTGGACAAGGCGGTATATGAAAACCGGGGAAACGAGTTGTCGGAACATATGTTCATCACCGGGATCGACGGACTCGACGGCCGGATTACCTGGGTAACGGGAGCGGCTCCGAGCGGGTGCGGCAAGACCACCACCGCCATGGCCGGCAACCATTTTGTGGGCGACGACCTGGCCCAGATGTGGATCGACGAGAGGGGCTCGATCCGTTCGGTCAACCCGGAGTGCGGCATTTTCGGCATCGTCGAGGATGTCAATCGTGAGGGAGACCCCATGCTCATGGATTGCCTGCGAAACGTGGGTACCGAAGTGATCTGGTCCAACGTGCTCATCGATGAAGATGGTAAACCCCACTGGGTCGGCAACGGCGAAACCCCACCGAAAAAGGGCCGGAATTTCCAGGGCGATTGGGAGGTGGACAAAGTGGATGAACACGGCAAGCCGGTTCCCCTGTCCCACCCCAATTCACGGTGCACCCTGGCATCAACAGCCCTGGCCAACTACTCGGAAAAGGCGGAGGATCCCGCGGGAGTGGAAACCCGTGTCATTACCTACAGCGGCCGGGACAGCAACACCATGCCGCCGGTATGGGTGGCCAAATCCTCCGACCAGGGGGTGGTGATCGGCGCCACCATCGTTTCCGCGGCAACTGCTACGGAAGTGGGCGCCACCGGTGTCAAGCGGGCACCGTGGGCCAATGCCCCCTTTATCCCCGGGTCTCTGGGGGCGTACATGGATGCCCAGTTCAAATTTTTCGGCAGTGCCAAAATCGCTGCGGATAAACGGCCGGTCATGGCCGGGCTGAACTATTTTCTGACCGATGACGCAAGGGGCGGCACCTCTAAAAAACTGCTCGGTGAAAAACGCGATGTAAAAGTATGGATGGCCTGGCTGGAGAGAAGGGCCCACGGCGATGTTGGGGCCATTGACTCTCCCATCGGATATCTGCCGATATATTCCGATTTAAAGGCACTCTTCCAAACGATCATCGCCAAGGATTATCCGGAAGCGTTGTATGCCAAGCAGTTTTCGCTTTACATCGACAACATTGTCGCCAGAGTCGATCTCCAGCTGGAGGCCTACGGAAAAGAGTACAAAATACCGGAAACG
>CAZWAE010000043.1:0-22071 GCA_964631805.1 uncultured Desulfobacteraceae bacterium
TAAAGGCCCCCAGCAATCCGATCCAGGGAGATACCACCGGATAGAGAGAACCGAAGACCCGGCTGACGCCTTCCGCAAGGATGTATATCATCTGGCAATGGTCCATGATCATGGCGAAACAAACCATGCTGACGATGCCAAGGCTGGTCGGAACACCGCTTTTCACCGTTTTTTCCAGGATTGTTTTCAAAGCATGGGGAGAATAAAAACCCTTCGAACGATAAACGAGAAAACCGGAAAAGGAGGCGTACAGGAGCAGTGCGCCGCCATGACCGAAGATATTGATCGCTTTTCCTCTTCCCGCCTTGACGACCCATCCTTTCAAGGATGTTATTTCCGGGAAGGACAAGGTGAGGTTAACCTGGCCGAGAAATGCTTTGACAAACGGTATCATCACACCGGAAGAAACGACGACAATCAGAATGAAATAAGCCGATAATGCCCACCAGAGCCCCATCTCGGATGGTGTTTCCGAATGGGATGTCTGATTGTATATTTTCAATTTTGCCACCGCAAGGCCGCTGCATAGACCGGTAAGGCTTGCGCCGAACCCACCTAAGGTCCACATGCCGGAAACGGCAAGGATATACTGCGTGCCGGCCATGACCACGCCGATGATAAGAATCGCCGGCGCGCTGTGCCGCACCATTTTCCAGCCGCCGTATACATGCACTGCGAAGATTCCGCAAAGAAAAGTCGTGATCCCCAGGAGCGTAGCCGACCATGGTGCAAGGACTGCGGATTCAAGGCCCGATACCGCCATCAGCGCTTGAAAGGAAGCGCCCATGGAGCCGAAGGTGACAGACCATGAATGACCGATGGCCGGGACGGCCACCGCCACTACGGGAGTAAAACCGAGGCCTACCAGAAGCGGTGCGACCACCGCGATGGGGACGCCGTACCCGGCAACCCCCTGGAGGAAAGAGGCGAATATCCAACCAAAGATGAGAATCTGGATCGACTTGTCTCCGCTGAATCTTTCTATCCCGATTCCGATCGCTTTGATGGCGCCCGTTTCATTGACAACATGGTACAATAAAAGCGCCGCCCAGATGATGTACAGCACATTCAAAGAAAGCAGCACACCTTTCATTTGTGAATAGGCAAGAAGCCTGGGATGGGCGCCGAAAAAAAACAGGGCGGCGATCAGTGAAACAAACCAGCCGGCTGCTCCGGCGCGGGAGCCGCTCCAGTTTTTAAAGATCATTAACACCAGTACCGTCAGGATCGGTGAAAACGCAATGATCCATTTCACAAAAAAAATGTCGGTCATGAGAAACAACCAAAAACATGTATTTGGGTTAAATTCCGAACCAATTAAAATTGGTTGAACCAATTTGCGATATGTTGCTGTCCTTGTCAAATCATTTATTCAAAATTCAGGGGGTGACCGGGGAGGGCATAGAATAGAGGCCTGCGTTGCGTTTTTCCGACAGGTTCGTGATCCGAAGTGTGACGGGAATGGGAAAACGGAGGTTCTTGACTGGCTGTGGTGGTGATGGCGACCATCAGCGAGATGACATTCGGTCGCCTTTTCTAGTGCATCAGGCCATGGATGGGTATTCTCGTTTCACGGAAAAACCCATCATCGGCCTGATGACACAACCCCAAAAGTTTACGAATCAGGATTTATTTATTAGTGCTTTCTATAATTAGGGATTTTCGCGTTCTGCCGAGGCGGGTATCAGATTTGACCCTAGCAATCGCAAGGCGAATGCTTGCTCAAGGAATAGCTCATACGCTTGGGCTATTTTGAGGAGCTAAATCATGGCACCCAACGCCGGCAGGCGTGAAAAGATCATTTCCGGACGGGCACTTATCAGCAGCTGCACCCCGAACTGCAATCGCACCCGGATCCGCAGCCCTGGGGCTCCTGGGTGGGGGTGTCGCTGATCCCCACCACCTCGATGGCAAAAGTGAGGGATTGTCCGGCAAGGGGGTGGTTCAGGTCGAATTTCAAGCTTTCCTCATCCATCTCGATGAGCTGGGCCGGTATCTGTTGTCCCTCGGGGGTGGTCAGCGCCATGGTGTCACCGACATTGGGCTCGATTCCGTCAGGAAGCTCCGACCGGGGGAACTCGTGAACCTTCTCTTCGTCGCGGATCCCGTAGGCCTCTTCGGGCTGTAGGGTGAACTCTTTTTTGCCGTTCAAGGACATCCCCATGACCGCATCTTCAAACCCTTTGATCAATTGCCCCGACCCGGTCTGAAATTCAAGGGGAAGGCGTCCTTCGCTGCTGTCAAACACATCACCGTTTTCAAGGGTCCCAGTATATGTTACGCTCACGAACTTACCGTTTTCGACTTTCTGCATTGGATTCTCCTCATAAATAATTTTAATTTTGTAGAAAGTATGCCCGAAATCGGCTAAGTCAAATAATTACCTTTGGTGTCCTTTCTTTAGTGTGTCTCTTTCCCCACCGGGCATGCGAGTTCGCAGAAACGGCAGGGTTTGGCGACCATGCTGGGCTCATCGATCCCCATGACCGATCCTTCCATCATCTCCATTTCGGCATCGCGCTTGTCATTTTCTTTCTTGCAATATGGCCTTTCAAAGGTTCCGCTTCGAAAGGCATCTCTTGGACAGGCCCGGTGGCAGGGTCTGTCGCAGCCGCTGCACGGGTCGAAGCCGAGAGGACCTGTGGGCTCGAGGTCCGCCTCCATGAAGATCCCCCGTAGACGAACGCGGGTCCCGAATTCGGGTGTCACCAGAAGGTTGTGTTTGCCGATCACCCCCAGGCCTGCCAGGTGGGCGGAGTCCTTGAGAAAAGCGCCCCCGTATTCGATTTGATAGGGAAGGGAAAGGGCGTTGATGCCGACCGATTCCCCCAGCCAGATCCGGAGTTTTCTAGACTGAATTCTCATGATGCCGTTTCCGGGTGTAAACCCGGGTACTTTCATGCTCCACCAGTCCAGCACCGGGTCGGAGATCGGGTGAACCAGCGCCCATACCAGCACGGACCGGTGCTCTTCCCGCCATTTAACACCTTCATATTCCTCGTAGAACGGCCTCTTGTCGTAGGCCTCGTAGGAGGGAGAAGCTTTCAGGTCGTCGATTCTCGCGATGCCGGCCAGAGAAGCCCCCAATGCCATCGCTTTTTCGACGATGGTTTTTTCTATTTTACTGATATCCGATTTCATCCTTCTGGTTCCTTTCCTTTGTTGAAAGGAGTATATAGTCCTTTGGAATGAGCCCTCGCCATTCCGGTCACTTTATTTGGACCATTCCTGATCCCGCGTTCAGACGGATCAGTGCATCGGCGGCAACCACCCCCTGGCCCTCGGCCAGCAGCATCAGCGGGTTGATATCCAGTTCGATGATGGCGGACGGGTCGTCTTCCAACATGCCCGCAATGGCCAGGATCGCATCGGCAGCAGCGCCCAGGTCGGCTTGCGGAGCGCCCCTGAAGCCGTGTAAAAGCGGAGCGCACTTCAGCCGCTCCAATGCGCCAAGCACCTCTTTCCTGTCGATGGGCATTAAAAGCGGTATACTGTCCTTCAACATCTCCACAAGGATGCCGCCACCACCCACTAGAAGATAGGGTCCGAACTGCGGGTCACGGGCCACACCCACAATCAGTTCCGCCACCACCCCGTCCACCATCTTTTCGATGAGATAGACATCCGAAAGGTCCGACATCTCCATGACCGCCGCCGATACCGCCTGTGCATTATCGAGATGGAGCCGGACCCCCCCGACCTCGGTCTTGTGGGCCACACCCAGCGCCTTGACCACTACCGGATAACCCAACGCATCGGCGGCTGACGAAGCCTCCCCCGGGCTTCGCGCGATCCTATAGGATGGAACCGGTATGCCCAACCGGGCAATCATCACTTTGGATTCGGCTTCGTTCAGAACCTTGATGGGAGCGTCCTGGCACGAGTCGCTGCATCCGAGCAGCGAAGGATAGACCGGCCGCCGCCAGGAAGTGCCGACGTCCACGGCGGCCTGTATGCCGGCAAGTCCGTTATCGACGCCTGCCAGCAATGCCACGCCCTGTTCCATCAACCGCGGTGCCACCGACTCGGTCATGGTATCTGAAAAGGTCGCCATTATCGCACCCTTGGTGCCGGTCTGTCGGGCTGCCCGGACAAAACCCCTTTCCGCACCACCCCAGGTCGACGGATCGCAGGTATCCTCCCGCGGATAATCGAGAAGACACAACGCCACATCGAATTTTTCCGATAAAAAGGCGGTGAACTTTTCGGCCATATGCTCCTCGTCATCCCATCCGAACATCTGGTAATCAAAAGGATTGGCGGGCACCACCCGCTCGTGGACCACCGAGCCAAGCCGTTCGGCCACTTTTTCCGTTAGAGCGGGCAGGGTCAGGTCCGGACCCATGGCATCGGCAAGCAGGGTCAGGTCACCGCCCGAAGTGCTCATGGCTCCGATACGGCCGCCCTTCAGAGGGCCGAGAATGTGCAGCACCTTTAGCGCCTCCACGAGCGCTTCAAGGGATCCGACCCGGGCGACCCCCAGACGTTCGAACAGCGCGCTCACCAGAACATCGGAACCGGCAAGGGAGGCGGTGTGGGAGACCACCATCTTCCGGCCGACCGCTGAGCGCCCGGTCTTGACGGCCACAATGGGTTTTCCCAGGTCCCGGGCGACGTTGACCGCTGCCTGAAAAACGCTTGGATCCGGCATGGTTTCCACATAAAGCCCCAGGGCCGTCACACGATCCTGTCTGGCGAAGGTGTGAATGGCATCATGAAGATCGAACTTCAATTTGTTTCCAAGGGATAATAGATAGGCGATGGGAAGGCCCCGCCGCTGCATGGTGAGACTGAAACCGACGTTGGAGGACATGGTAATGATGGCCACTCCTTTGTCCACGCGCCGGCCTCCCTGCTGATCGGGCCACAGCATCGCCCCATCGAGATAGTTGAGCAGGCCGTAGCAATTGGGTCCGATAAGGGGCATGTCGCCGGAGACCTCAAGCAGCCGCTGTTCGAGCCGGGAGCCTTCCTCACCCGCCTCGGTAAATCCGGTGGCATAGCAGATCGCACCGCCCGCCTCCCGTGCGGCAAGCTCTTTGACGATGTCGACGGTGACGTGACGATTCACCCCGACATAAGCGGCATCGGGACTTCCCGGGAGTTCTCCCACCGAACGGTAGACCTGCCTGCCCAGGATCTCGGTTTTCCTGGGATGGACCGGCCATATCTCCCCTCTGTATCCCATTAAATCGCTCTGACGGATCACCTCCTGGGCCTGCGCGCCGCCGAAAACGGCAATGGAACGCGGTTTCAAAAGACGCTCAAATGCCAGGTATGGCTCTCTTGTGGATCCATCGACGGTGATGATACTTCCGGTATGATCACCATTTCCCATCGCTGCGTCCATTTGTTTCCTTTTTGTTCGAAGGGTCGAAATTGGGCCTGCCCACCGGACAGGAGAATTCGCAAAGCCGGCAGTACCGCACGATCTTCCCGTCTCCGGCGGATGAAATTTCCATGGAATCGTTGTCAATCTTCATCTGGGAAGAACACCGCGTGCGGTCGTAAACGCCCTCTCGAGCGGGCAAGCGGTCCGTTTGAAATGTCTGACCTGAAAAGACAGGTTCCTCAAATGCTTCCTGGGGACATGCTGTTCTGCAGGGCATGGGACAATCCCGACACGGGTCGAATTCAGGCGGTGAAGCGCCTGTAAGGGGCAGGTCCGTTACGATGCCCCTGATCCGAACCCGGGGGCCGAAAATCGGTGTAACCAGCAGGTTGTTTCTGCCTATGCAACCGAGTCCCGCCAGTACCGCCATATCCTTAACAAACAAACCGCCGTCTCCAATATGATAAGGTAGTTCCCGGCAGCAGGTGCCGGTATTTTCTTCCAACCATCTACGTAGATGCCGGGTGATTTCAATCAATTTCCGGTTCCCCATGGTGGCGCCGGAAAAGCCCGGCCTGAACCAGTCCAGTTCCGGCTCCTCTTCCGGGTGGGCGATAGCGATCACGATGACGGACCGCCCCGTTTCGGGCCATGTCAGTTTGTGCGTTACGCCGTCTTCGCGGCTGACGGTTTCATAGGGGGGAATTTGGGAATACATGACATGTGACGGTGAACTCTTGATGTCTGAGAGAGCCGCAATACCGGCAAGATCGGCACCGTAGGCCATCGCTTGATTTACGATTTCCGTTGAGGTTTTTTTTCTTGTATTTTCAGACATCCTCTTCCTTTATCGGGTGAGTGAGTACGATGAGACCATCCACTGCCACCGGCAAACCCTTATGGACGACCAGCGGGTTGATATCCATCTCCTGGATGCGGGAGTGCGAACAGCCCAGTTCGCCCAGAGAAACGAGGATGCGGGCGACGGCATCCCGGTCCACCGGATCGATCCCTCTGAAGCCGTTGAGCAGATCCTGGCATCCCAGTTGATCAATCATGGCCAGCGCTTCCTTTTGGTTCAGTGGCGCCACACCGAAAACGGTGTCGTTGAGCGCTTCGGTGAAAATGCCGCCAAGACCGCACATGACGCACGGCCCGAATTTCGGATCCTTGACAAAACCTGCCACCAGTTCGATCTTTCCCTCAAGCTGTTTCTGTATCAGAACCTTGCCCTTGCCCTGCATCGTGCGCTCAAGATCTTCATATACCGCTTGAACATCTTTGTTTGAGGTGATGTTCAGGCGCACCAGGTTGGCCTCGGTCTTGTGGGCCACACCAGGGAGCATCCCTTTCGCCACCAGCGGGAAGCCGATGCGGTCTGCGATGGAAAGGGCTTCCGCCTTTGAAGTGGCAACAGCCTCTTCAACCACCGGAATGCCGTACTGGCTGAGTATCTGCTTTGCGGCGTACTCGTCAACAGAACCGTCTTCCGTTTCCAATACCTTCGCAGTCGAATCCCTGCTTTCAGTGTACTCGGACTCACATGTCGAGGGTATCCCGGTGCCCTTGGCCGGCATTCGATTCAAGACCAGGTCCATGCATTCAATGGCGCGGGCGATCTCCCGGAACACCGGTACACCAATCTGCTGCGCTGACGCCTGGAATTCGTATACTTCCCGCCTTTCCCCGGAAATCCAGCAGAAAAGGGGCTTTTCCGACCGGGCGGCAATCTCGGCCATCTGCAAAAGATCCGGTTCGAGATCGAACCCTCCGACAAAACAGTGCGCCAGCACCGCATCGACATCCGGATCGGCGCAAACTGCCCCCATCGCTTTTCGGTAGGCGGTTTTGCTTCCGTTGATGATAATTCCAGGCCACATATCCACCGGATTGGAGGGCGGCATCCACTCGGGAAAGACCGATTGCAGGGTATCGAGGGTTTCGGAACGAAGCGTGGCAGGTACGAGCCGGTGGGCATCCATCAAATCCACCGAGACGATGCCGGCCGCACCGGTGTAGGTCAAAACAGCCACCCGGTTCCGGCCTTTTCCCGGCGGTTTCGGGAATATGGCCAGCGTCCGACAGTAATCGGTTAACTGGTAGAAGTCATCTGCCTGTGCCACTCCGGCCTGCGCCATGGCTCCTTTCACGACAGCACCGCTGGCGGACAGACTGGCAGTGTGGCTCAGCGCCGCCGCCGCACCCTTTGCCGTTTTACCCCCGCTGAGAATCACGATGGGCTTTTTCGAACTGCGGGCCAGATCCACAAACCGACTGGGATCGGCAAAGGACTCCAGATAGAGGCCGATGACACCGGTATCCGGGTCCTCCATGAGGTATGGGAGAAGATCGTTTTCATTGACATCCATCTTGTTGCCGATGGAGCAGACCTTGCTGATGCCGGTGACGCCATGGGACATGAGGTCGATGAGAAAAGCACCGGTCAACATGCCGCTTTGCACGATGAGTGAAACCTCACCTGCGGGAAGACCGGTATCCCACAGCGTCGGAGTGACCGTTGAGAATACGTACCGGCTTTTGGCATCCACCAGTCCCATGCAGTTGGGGCCCCACAGTCGAATTCCGGTTTTTTGGGCAATGGATAGAGCATCATTTTGAAACGATTGCCCCAAATCCCCGATCTCTGAAAATCCGGCGGATTGGATCATGGCACCGGGAATACCCCTTTGTCCGCAGTCTGCAATCACCTGCGGCACCATTCGGGCGGAGACAAATACGATGGCCAGATCCACAGGGTCGGGAACATCGAGAATCGACGGGTAGCAGGAAAGATCTTCGATCTCTTCGTATCGTGGGTTCACCGGGTAGATGCTGCCGGTATATCCTCTCTTCATATTGGATACGATGAGATTTCCGCCCTTGCCCTTTCCGGGCGACGCGCCGACAACGGCAATGCCTTTTGGCTTGAAAAAAAACTGCATGAAAATAATGCTCCTTTACTTGGAGGTGGGGTTGGCACGAACGATGAAGGAGACGTTTGACCGGATCTTTTCCTGTCAAATTCAATGGGGCCTTCACGACATTTTGTCCTTCTCTTTTTACACAAAATTTCTTCCACTGCAAGCACTCAAATTAATTTTTTTACCTATTTGAAAAAAAGTAATTGCCCATAGGGGCCGTCGAAAGATAAAAGAAAAAGAGTGAGGAAGGGAGGGTTGAATACCGGCACTAATCCGGCTAAAAATGGAAACCGAAAAGAACCCATTAGGGGTGGAAGACAAAAGATGGAGATGGACATGAGGCAGATTACGGAGGCGGCCCGGAAGATTCCGGTGTTAGCTGAAACAGACGTCCTCGTCGTTGGCAGCGGTCCGGCGGGACTTGCGGCCGCGCTTGCGTCAGCGCGGGAAGGTGTCGACACTATATTATTGGAGCGATACGGGTGTTTCGGCGGGAATATCACCCAGGCCGGCGTCGAATCCATCGCCTGGTACCGTCACGAAGGGACAGTCGATATTCAGGGCATTGGGATCGAGTTCGAGCAGCGTGCCAAACAGATGGGAGCGACCGATCCCGAGCCCCAGTCCCGAAGCGAGGCCCTCAACACGGAACTGTTCAAGGTCGTGGCGGACACGCTGATCCAGGAGGCGGATGTCCTGCCGATCCTTCACTGTCTTGCAGTGGAAACGATCATGGATGGCGATACCATCAGGGGTATTGTTACGGAAAGTAAATCCGGACGGCAGGCCATTGTGGCAAAACGCGTTATCGATGCCACCGGCGATGCGGACGTAGCGCATCTGGCGGGTGCGCCATGGCGCATGGCTGTCAAAGGCGAGTCATTGGGGGTCACGGTCACTTTTTCCGTGACCCATGTAGATCGCCAACGCTTTCTGGCATATGTAAGGGAGAGACCCTCCACCTTGGGAGATTGGGCGGTTGAAACCTCCGGTAAGGAGGAGAAAATATTCAGCCCCTATCTTTCCGAGCCGTTCAAGCGGGCTCGGGAAGCCGGTGAGATTCCTGAGGGGATAGAGATCGCCGGGACATGGAGCCGGATCAGTGAAACGGGCGAAGCCACTTATATAAATGTTGTTTATATGCCGGGTTATGATGCCACCGATATACATGACCTTACAAGGGGAGAGATCGAGGGACGAAGACAAGCCATGTGGGCGGTCAATGCCCTGAAGAAATATACACCGGGATTTGAGAACGCAGAACTCAGGAGTTTCGGTTCATCTTTGGGAATACGGGAATCGAGAAAAATAGTGGGTCGATACAGTCTGACGGAAAATGATGTTCGAAACCAGGGGCGGTTTGACGATGCCATCGGCATCTTCCCGGAGTTTTTGGATGGCTACGGAATCGTAATTTTACCCGTCACCGGAAGGTATTTCCAGGTACCTTATGGGGTCTTGGTGCCAAAGAGGGTAGAAAATCTGCTGGTGGCAGGGCGATGCGTCGCCGGAGATCAGATATCCCATTCAGCCATCCGGCAGATGATGTGCTGCACCGTCACCGGCCAGGGGGCGGGGGTTGCCGCGGCCCTTTCCATTAAAGACAACGTGAATACCGGTCAGGTCGATATCGCTTCCCTGCAGACGGCCTTGGTAAAGCAGGGAGTTCGAATACAATGAAACAATCGTGTTTCTTCGCCCATTTAGATGGGAAACAAAGGGTTAAGGATCCAAGGGGTTAAGCTCTATAGAGAAAGACTTTCAATGCCGGCAGTTCACTTGAACCCTGGAACTTTTGAGTCCTTGATTCCTTCGGTTCACAATAGTTGAAGTCACCCCGTCGCAGGGAATACGCCCGCTGGCATGTTCAAAGTGGATGGGAAGACATATCACGCATCCATGACGGTGAACGCTTTGCCTTTCTCCTTGCGATCCTTGAGCAGGTTTTCCAGCCAGTCGGGATCCATTTCCGGCACAGACGAAAGCAACAGGTCTGTGTAATCATGGTGCGGCGGCGTCAGGATCTCTTTCCTAATCCCCTGTTCGACGATTCGGCCCTGCAGCATGACCACGATCTCGTCAGAGATGGCTTTGACGGTTGCCAGGTCATGGGTAATAAACAGATAGGACACCTTTAGTTCATTCTGAAGATCCTGAAGCAGTTTTAAAATCTCTTCAGCCACCAACTGATCCAGGGCCGATGTGACCTCGTCGCAGATGATCAGATCCGGTTCTGCAGCCAGGGCACGGGCGATGCAGATACGCTGCTTCTCACCGCCGGACAGCTCCGGAGGATAGCGGTCGTAGTATTTTTCGGAGAGTTCGATTTTTTCCAACAGCTCCAGGACCCGTTGTTCCCGTTTTTCTTCGTCCATGCCGAAGTAGAATTGCAGCGGACGGCCGATGATCTTGCTGACCCGTTGTTTGGGGTTTAATGCCGTATCCGGCATCTGGTAGATCATCTGCATCACCCGCAGCTGCTCTTTGGGTCGTGTCTTTAACTCCCGTGTCAATTCGTTGCCGTTGTAGATCACGCTGCCCTTGCTGGGCGGGAGCAGACCGGTGATCACCCGGGCCAGAGTGCTTTTACCGCTGCCGGACTCGCCGACCAGAGCCACGGTTCTGCCTCTTCTGATTTTGAGATCGATATCTTCGAGCACGTTGGTTTTACCGGAGTAGCTGGCAGTCACATTGTTGACTTCAAGAATGACATCTTTTTCACTTTTCGACAGGTCTTTGTCTTCCTTCAGGGTTCTAACCGACAGCAATTGGCGGGTGTAATCTTCTTTGGGGGTGGCGATCATTTCCCGGGTATCGTTTTCCTCCACCAGGTTGCCGTAGCGCAGCACCATAATGCGGTCGGCAATCTGGGCAACCACGGCCAGGTCGTGGGTGATATAGATGGCGGCTGTATTGAACTGCCGTACGATGCGCTTGATGGCCGCCAGAACTTCGATCTGGGTGGTAACGTCCAGGGCAGTCGTGGGTTCGTCGAAGATGATCAAGTCCGGCCGGCAGGCCATGGCCATGGCCACCATGGCTCGCTGAAGCTGACCCCCGGACACCTGGTGGGGATAGCGATAACCGATCCCATCCGGGTCCGGCAGCAGCAATCGTTTGTAAATATCCCTGGCCTCTGTGGCCGCTTCTTCGAAACTCATGATGCCGTGCTGGACCGGTGCTTCTGCGTACTGCTTGATCAGGCGGTGAGCCGGATTGAAGGAAGCTGCCGCGCTTTGGGCGACATAGGCGATGCGGTTGCCGCGAATTTTTCGCAGGACCTCCTTGGGAGCACCGAACAGCTCATTACCGTCGAACACGATCGACCCCGAGGAAAGCCTGCACCCCTGGCGTGTAACGGCCATGGAGGCGATTCCCAGGGTGGATTTGCCGGCACCCGATTCGCCGATCAGTCCCAGCACCTCTCCCCGTGCCAGGGTAAGATCGATGCCCTTGATGATGGGGTTCCACTTCTCATCGCTCATCCCTTCGATGTAGATCTTGCGCATTTTTAACAGGGGTTCCATATTTTCTCTTTTTGTCACATTTAGAGCCAACAGCCAATATCTGCTACGATGAATCGTGTGCTATAGCGCTCCGGTTAGTCCTTCAATCCGCTGGCAATGTTCAGAAACCAGTCAACGATAAAATTAACGCCAACCGTCAGGAAAGCGATCGCGCCTGCCGGCCATAGCGGCGTAAAAATTCCGAAAGTAATCGCGCCCGAATTTTCTCGGACCATGCCGCCCCAGTCTGCCGTGGGGGGCTGTATTCCCAAACCCAAAAAACTCAGTGCGGCAATGAATAAAAATACAAAGCAAAAACGCAGACCGAATTCCGCAACCAGAGGCGGCAGGGCATTCGGCAGGATTTCGTGACGCATGAGCCACCAGGTGCCCTCGCCGCGCAGCCGGGCGGCCTCAACATACTCCATGACCTCGATGTCCATGGCGACTGCCCGTGACAGACGATACACCCGGGTGGAATCCAGCAAAGCGATGACAACGATCAGCTTCGGGATAGAGTTGCCGACGATCGCCAGTACTACCAGTGCAAAAATAAGGACCGGAATGGCCATCAGGATGTCCACCAGGCGGCTCAATACCAAATCGGTCCACCCCCCCAGCGTCGCTGCGAAAAAGCCGCAGCTAATCCCGATTGCGAAGGAAAACACTGTAATCACAAAGGCGATGAGGATGGTGTTGCGGGCGCCGTAGAGCAGGCGTGTAAACATGTCGCGGCCGATATGATCGGTGCCCAGATAATGTTCGCCGCTCATTGGCAACCAGACATCGCCCACTATCTCTGTCTCACCGTAAGGGGCGATTATAGGGGCCAGTATGGCGGCGGCGATATTTAACAGGATCATTGCCAGACCGACACGGGCAATGAGCGGCGATTTTTTTAGTAACTTGAAAAAGGCCATACCATGTCTCTCTTTACCTTGGGTTTCGCATTCTGGGATTGCTGAGAATTGAAAAAACATCGGCGGTCAGATTGAGGCCGATGTAGACCGAAGCAAATATAAGCCCACAGGCCTGAACCACCGGGATATCCCGTTTGGACACCGAGTCCACCATCAGCTGGCCCAAGCCCGGATAGACAAATACCACCTCCACGATCACGACGCCGACCACCAGATAGGCCAGATTGAGCGCGATCACATTGATTACCGGTGAGAGTGCATTGGGAAAGGCGTGCAGCACGATCACGCGGATGCGATTGATGCCTTTGAGCCGCGCCATTTCGATAAACGGGCTGGCCAGGATATTGATGATGGCCGCCCGCGTCTGGCGCATCATGTGCGCTACGACCACCAGGGTCAGGGTCAGGCAGGGCAGAACAATGGCGTGAATTTTCTGCCAGAACGACATCTGGTCGTTGATATTGGAGATGCTCGGGAAAATGATCATTTGTACCGAGAGCAGGGCAATCAAAATATACGCCACAAAGAATTCCGGAAACGAAATCGTACTGAGGGTGGCCATGGAAATGGCACGGTCAAACAAACTGTTGCGATACAGGGCGGCGATAATCCCCAGCAAGATGGCGACGGGGACGGCGATCGCAGCAGCCGAGATGGCCAGGAACAACGTGTTGGCAAAGCGCCAGCCGACCAGATCGGCCACCGGCCGTCCATTGGCGAGGGAGTTGCCCAGATCGCCCTTTATTAAGTCCCCGAGCCAGGCAATATAGCGCTCGTGCGGCGGGAGATCGAGTTTGAGCTCCTTGCGAAAGGCCTCCACGGTTTCCGGCAGTGCATTCTGCCCCAGGATCTCTTCCGCCAGGTCACCCGGCAGGGCTTCCACCCCCATAAAAAAGATGATCGAGATGGCCAACAGGGTCAGGATTCCCAGGCCGACCCGCTTAATAACCAATCCAAAGACCGAATCCATTTTAACCGTTTCCTAAAGCTATCCGATTTATTCCGATGTTGCCGTCCCGTTCACAACACGGGACGGCAACCGATATTGGTTTAAGCGAACCACCAGCGTTCGCCATTTCGCATGCCGTCCAGGGCCATGTGCCCGGAGATCGGCCCATGCGCCACCTTGGCTGAACTGGCTTCAACCATCTGGTTATACATGGGGACCACCGTTCCGCTGTCATTTCTGCATATTTCCTGCATGTCATAGTAAAGCTTTCTGCGTTTATCGGTATCCAGTTCTGCTCTGGCGCTGATCAGAAGTTCGTTAAAACGTTTGTTTTTCCATAGTGTGTCATTCCAGGGGGCTCCGTCTGAGTAGGCAACTGAGAACATCATATCTTCGATGGGACGTCCGCCCCAGTAACACATGCACCACTCTTTTTTCATCCAGACATTGCTCCAGTACCCGTCATCAGGCTCCCGCACCACGTTTATTTTGATGCCTGCTTTTTTAGCCTGTTCCTTCATGAGGACGGCAGCATCCACTGCTCCGGCAAATGCGGCATCCGCAGCATGCAGGTTAAAGGTATGGTCCAGCATGCCGGCTTTTTTCATATAAAATTTGGCTTTGTCCGGATCATATTTTCGCTGCTCCAGGCCTTTTGCATGATATTTATTGACCGGTGCAATGGGATGATCATTGCCGGGTTCGCCATAACCGCGTAATATCTGTTTCACTAATTCCCCACGGTTAACCGCAAGCTTTAAAGCCATGCGAACATTATTGTCGCCGTATGGGCTTTGATCCAACCGCATGGGGATGGTGTAGTGGGCGGTGCCCGTTGTTGCAGAAACATTTACGCCCGGCATCCTTTTCATGAGATGGACTGTTTTAAGTTCAACGCGATCCATGTAGGTTATCTGGCCGGTCTTCAGTGCATTGGTTCTGGCATTGGTATCGGCAATAGAAAGGGTTTCGATCTCATCAAAATGGGCTCTTCCTTCTTTCCAGTAATTGGGATTGCGTTTTGAAAAAGCTCTGACCCCAGGTTCCCAGCTTTCCAGAATATACCCTCCGGTACCGATGCCTTTTTCAAACTCAGGGCCTTTAGTCCCGGCGGGACAAATGGTTAAGTGATAGTCGCCCAGGATAAACGGAAAATCAGCACTGCCCCCGGAAAGCTCAAAAATAACTTCATGTTTTCCGTCAGCTTTAATATTTTCAATACTTTTTAAATATCCTTTAGCGGCAGATTTGGATTTTTCGCCCAAATGGTGGTTTATGGAAAAGATCACATCCTCGGCTGTCATGGTTTTGCCGTTGTGAAATTCTACACCCTTGCGCAGCTTAAACGTCCACACTTTGGCGTCAGGAGTAGAGCCCCAGGACTCGGCAAGTTCTGGGATGGCATTGAATTCGTGATCGATTTCCACCAGACTGTTTCTGATCTGCCAGTTGACGTTCTGGTTCATATTGGAAGTCAGTGTTGCAGGGTCCATGGAATCAGTGGTTGACCCGCCGGTAATCCCAATTATAAAACGCCCTCCTTTTTTGGGTGTGGCGGCTTTGGCCGGAGTGGGCATCAATGCGGGAGATGCCGCAACCATAAGGCCCAGAGCCGCAACGCGAGTTATGAAGTCCCGGCGGCTAATTTTTCCCATTGCCAACATTTTCTCAAGTTTTTCCAGTTTTGACATCTTCTCTCCTCCTCTATCGCCACGGTTATGGTTAGTTGCCCTTTGTCATCAAACGTACCGGTGTCCCCGGATGGGGAACGTCCCGGTGTCTTTGGATTTGATCTGAATGGATACCAAAAACATTTGCTGCTGTTTGCATTATAATGGAGTCTTCTCAATATATTGCGCGTCCATCATGTCCAGTATTTGACCCATTGCCATGTCCAGCAGTTGAACATGGGCAGGGTCCAGATCCGCCAGTTCGGAGATGAGTCGTCTTTCGATGGGATCCGGCATCTCTTTGCCCAATTTAGTTCCGTCCTCTGTAAGGTTAATGAGCGCCACGCGCCGGTCGCCCTCTTTTTTGATGCGTTCCACCAGGCCTTTTTTTTCCAGCCGATCGATGATCCCGGTGATGTTGGAGGGCGTGACATACAACATACGGCTCAGGTCCGATGAGGACTTTGACCCATGATGGACCAGGGTTCTCAGAACACCGCTTTGAGGCCCGGTCAAGCCATACTGCCGGCTCATCGTTTGAGAATCGAGAGAGACGGAGCGAACCAGCCTGCGAATCGACCCGACAATATCTTTGATGACAGATTCATTTTCCGGTTTCATATTCCTCCTCTGGCGGATCCCAACTCTTGAAGAATATGAAAGTCTATAATTAAATAGTCAATACTTCAATAATTAATATATGAAAAAACTACAATGAATCGTTTTCCCTCCTTTTCTCCTTTTAGGCGCTTCTCCTTTTTGTTGGAGAAGCGGGTTCGGTGTTTCAGCGGCTTGAACGCTATACCCGCCTATGCCTGTCCATATTGTCTTCGCAACGCTTTTTTATCGATTTTTCCCACCCCGGTTTTTACAATCGATTCCACAAACCGGATGCCGGTGGGAATCCCGTATTTGGGAATGATTCCCTTTTCGACGTAAGACATGTATAGGGATCGGATATCCTCCTCGGTCACTTGTTGGCTGCGGTTCTTCTTCAACACCAGCAACGCCATGGGGCGTTCGCCCCATTTTTCGTCGGGGATACCGATCACCGCTGCCTCGCTGACCGCCTCATGCCGGCTTGCCATCTCTTCCAGTTCAATGGAAGAGACCCATTCCCCCCCGGTTTTGATCACATCCTTGGTCCGGTCGGTGATCTGGAGGTAGCCCTCTTTGTCGATATATCCCACATCCCCGGTGTGGAGCCATCCATCCGCCCAGAGTTCCTCGCTTTTTTCCGGATCTTTCAGGTATCCCTGGGTAAGCCAGGGACTCCGGACCACGATTTCACCGCTCTGCCGGCTGCCGTGGGGAACCGGTTTGCCCTCAGGATCGAGGATCTCCAGGTCCACATGGGGAACCGGCATCCCGGTTCGGCACTTGATCTCGATCTGCCGATTTTCCGGCCAGTCCAGCATGTGTTCCTTCAGATTGGAAACGGTGAGGAGGGGACAGGTTTCCGACATGCCGTATGCCCCGTATAAAATGATACCCCGGTCAAGGGCAGATCGACAAAGCCCGCTGGGAAGCGCCGAACCCCCCACCAGGATCTTCCATCCGGTGAAGTATAGCCCATCGATTGTCGGGCTGTTGAGCAGCATGTGCACGATGGTGGGGACGCAGTGGGAAAAGGTGACCTGGTGCTGTGCGACCAGTTTCAGGGCCATTTCCGGTTCAAACCGGCCGGGGTAGATCTGCTTGGCTCCCAGCATGGTAAAAAGGTAGGGCATGCCCCAGGCGTGAACATGGAACATGGGGGTCAGGGGCATGTACACATCCCCCGAGTTGATGGTCACATGGGATTTATAACCGCACAGGGCGGACAGGAACCCGTAGGTGTGGAGGACGATCTGGCGGTGGGTGAAATACACCCCCTTGGGCCGTCCGGTGGTGCCCGTCGTATGGAAGAGCGTGGCCACCGCATCCTCGTCGAAATCGGGGAACATATATTCGTTGCTGCTGTTTGCCAGCATCTCCTCATATTCTCCGACCACCCTGCCCGCTATGGTTGTAAAGGGCCTTTTTTCGTTGATGACGATGATCTTTTTAACGGTTTTCAGCTGGTCCATGATGGGTTGGAGAGTGGGCATGAAATCGCTGTTGGCGATGATGACGTCGTCCTCTGCGTGGTTGATGGTGAAGAGGATTTGCTCCGGGGAGAGACGGATGTTGATGGTGTGGAGTACGGCACCCATCATGGGCACCGCGAAATAGCACTCCAGATAGCGGTGGCTGTCCCAGTCCATCACCGCCACCGTCTCCCCGGATTTGACCCCGATGTCCCCCAGCGCATTGGCAAGCCGGCTGACCCGTTTGAACAGCGATCTGTAGTTGTAAGACCATCTGTCGCTGTAGACGATCTCCTGCTCCGGGCTGTGCTTTACCGGGTGGCGAAGAATGTTTTTGATGAGCAGGGGATAAGCATAGGCTGACGGCGTTTTTTTTATTTTTTTGATGTGCATCGAGCCCCCATTTAAAGAACCGACCTGCCGGTGCGAGTTTGGGTTTTATTACCGCACTTGTCCGTTTCGTCCATGGTTGCGATGAAAGAGAGACGGACAGAGGTGGAATCTTGGTAACTATCGGTTCCGCTGGCAACATACAATGGGGGGCGGCACCCATTTAGGGGAGGGGGGGCACCCATTTTACATTTAAGATTGCAGATTATTGATTTTAGATTGAAGGATGAAGGGATGGGGCGAAAAGACCATTGTTGTATGGAAAGAAAAACTGTCTCAGAATTAGGATTTTTGTTCAATATCGCGGAGGATCCAAGTTTCAACCCGCAGGAATACTACTGTATTTTGAGGACTTGAAACGAGGACCCGACAAAGAGATTGGGCAAAAAGACAATTTTGAGACAGTTTTTCAGTCTTCCCACAGATCCGGGTGCACAATTCCGATCTTGATGGCATATTTTAGCATTTCGAGACGGCCGTGGACCCCGAGCTTGGCGGACACCTTGGATCGGTGTTTCTCGATGGTCTTCGGGCTGACGCAGAGGATGTCGGCGATCTCCCTGGTGGATTTGCCCTCCACCACCAAACGGAACACCTGCTGCTCCCGTTCAGAGAGGAGGTCATAGCCCCGGACCGTGGGGACATTCTCTTTGGCTTTGAGGTAGGCGCCGATGACATCCGCCTTGATCTTCGAACTGAGAAAATATTCTCCTTTGTGGGCGGCATGCAGGGCATTGATGATGTCGGAACTGGGGGATGCCTTGAGCACGTATCCCAGCGCCCCTGCCTGCAGCGCCTGGTGGACGTAGCTTTCCCTGGCATGCAGGGAGAGCACCACCACCTGGGATTCGGGAACGGCGGTTTTCATCAGCCCGATCGCCTCAAGGCCGTTGAGTTTGGGCATGGCAATATCCAAAAGGGTGACATCGGGCCGAAGCGATCGAACCTTTTTCAATGCCTGGGAACCGTTCACGGCTTCGCCGATCACCTTGAATTCGGTATGCCGGTCAAGCAGTTGCCGCAGCCCCTCCCGCACGATGTCATGGTCATCCGCGATCAACACGCGAATTTTATTTTCCGTTGCGTTTTCCATGTATGGGAAGCTCCACGCGAATAATGGTCCCTCTCCCAACGGCGGATTTGATATCGAACTCACCGTCGAGGGAGGCCACCCGTTCTTTCATGCTCAGCAGGCCGATGCCGTGGGAATCGGTTCGCCGGGAATGTCCGTCGGCGTCCGGGTCGAACCCGCAGCCGTTGTCCCGCAGCATGAGAATGACTCGTGGATGGCTGTAGGTCAGATGGATCTTGACCCGGGTCGCCTCCGCATGCCGGGTGACATTGTTCAATCCTTCCTGAAAGATGCGGAACAGGACGATCTCGGTTTCCGCTTTCAAACGGCGTTTGAATCCTACGGCCGAAAGTTCGATACGAATTCCCGGGATCCGCTGGTTGAAATCGTTGACGTACCATTTCAGGGTAGGAATCAGGCCCAAATGATCCAGCATATCGGGACGCAGGCGGGATGATGTGTCGCGGATCTTTTCCGCCAAATGCTGAATCTGGTCCATCACCTTTTCGCACAAATCCCGGGATGCCGACATCGATTCGGGAAGGGCCTGAAGCAGCGCTTCCGTATCGAATTGCAGCAGGGTGAGGGACTGGCCGAACTCGTCGTGCAGGTCTGCGGCCAGGCTGCGGCGCTCCTCTTCGATGACATCGATGAGTTTCCGGGACAACAGGCGAATCTCCTCTTCGGCCTGCCGTTCCCGGGTGATGTCGATAAAATTGCCCACCACCGCCGGCCGGCCCATGTATGATGCATGCATGGCCTGCATATCCGCCCAGATAAAGCCGCCGTTCTTTTTGAGGAGACGGAAGACGTATCTTTTGGGGTTGATATTCCCAAGTTCCCGCTGGAGTCCCCTTTCCTTGACAAAAGCCCGGTCCTCAGGGTGCACCGCCTCCCAAAAAGGGGTGCCGAGGATCTCCTCGGGTTCATCGAAACCCAGCATGTCCACATACTGCCGGTTGACATAGCTGAAAATTCCCCCGTCCTGGAACATATAGATGGCGGCAAGGGAACTTTCCAGCACGGTCCGGTATTTTTCCTCCGATTCCCGCAGTTTTTTCTGGGCTTTTTTCCGGGGGGTGATATCGATCAAAAACCCCTCGTACCCCTTGAGCTTTCCGGTGACGCTGGTTCTCAGGGCTGCTGTCATCTGGGCATGAAACACGCTCCCGTCCCTTCGGCGCATCCGCGTTTCAAAGTTGCTGATCTTTCCCTCACTGGCGAGAATTTCAAGATAGGTGCGCCGGTCCCCGCGGTCCACAAAGAAAAAATCCTGCGCCTTGAGCCCGATCACCGCCTCTACGGAGTCAAATCCCATCAATTCAGCGCCCGCAGCATTCACATTCAAAAAGGTGCCGTCCACATCGGTGACATAGATCATGATGGGGGATTTTTCGAAAAAGTGCCTGAACTTTTCTTCCGACAGTCCAAGCTCCCGGATCCTCCTGTCGCGCTCGCCCAGCGATTCTTCCAAAACCCTGTTTTTCTCAACCAGTTTTTCGTAGGAGATGGGAGGTAGCATTTTCTGAGGTTTCATATCGCGGTGTTAAAGGGACAATAGCTTTCGTTTTCAAGTTTATCAGGTTCCCGTCCAATCTGAAAAGAAAGGGGCCAAGGCTTGTCTGCCTCGGGCATGGGTTCCGGGGGTCGAGGGTTTGTCTTCGAAACACCTTATCAAAGCCAACAATGACCTCGCCCATTAGACGTGATCGCTAATTTTACATAAAATCCACCCTCCCGCAAGAGTGGATGGCAAATTGGGAGGGTATCCATTAGGAATCGTCGGCTCATCGCAGCATCTGCCACAGCTGATGCAGTTTCCTTTCAAATCATAGAAATGTTGACCTCGCCCCTTTCTAAACCAGCGGGAAAATTTCAACTCGGTAAGATAAAACCAGCGGGTCAATGCTTTTACAAAATGTTTGGCGGGCCTGTCGCGCAACGGCGTCCTCCCAGCATTTTCACACTCTCATCCTGCTTTCGGCAGATAAGATTCAGGTATCTGATAACATCCATATTGTCAATCAATGGGTTAGGTCGAAATGTTACGTATTTACAGGAATTTAGGGTTTGAAAACCGGCTCTTCATAAAGGAATAACAACACAAACACAACAAATCAATGATCAGTATCTTTTGTGGCCTGATGTTAATTCTGATCAACAGAATCCCATAAATCTGCTGTTAATAAGCTAAAATTTAACAACCGCTCCGTACGCTTTTTTTTGGTCCTGAACTTGTTTTAAAATCCCTGTTCACTGTCGCCTGCTGCCAGCTCACTCAGGGAAAATGGTTGGCCCATGGAACATCCAAGATGATGGTCACAAAAGGACTCCAGACAATCGAAGATGCACTCAATTTCACAGGATCAAACGCACTCCCGCCTAAATTCCTTTAAAAAATAACCCTGCCCGGTATTCAATCTTCAATCAACAATCCGCCACAAAGCAATGGCGGACAAGTCTGAAATGTAAGATATCAGGCAATCTACGATCAAAAATCTCAATTCTAAAATCCCCCTTCATTCTTCCAATCTGCAATTCAAAATTAAAAACTTAAAATTTAGCATTCCAACAAACCGGCCCTAAACCTTTTCGACGGTCCCAAAGTTGTTCGAAAATAACCAGCTCACCGCCGCCTGCTCACTGTTTACCTTGTGAAATTCACGTCAGTGACAGCGAAGTTTACCTCGTGAAACCTTTTATCGCCTTTTGTTTCCTTGGGGCGTATTTCAGCCGTGCTCTCTTTGTCCTCCCCCTTCCGTATTATCACCTTTCAAATCCCGCAGTATCCTTGATGGTTACATATTTCATTACGTAATTTACCTAAGTATTTATAGGCATTAAAACTCGAAGGTTTCTCCAACTATTGAACTTGGCCAATAGCGATTTATTAGGCTTCAACATATTAATTTTCTTGACAAATATATCCGATTCTGCAACCAATGTTCCCGACCAAATCCGATAAATTTTTCCTGATTTATCGTTTGTTGAAATATTTCTCATCCGTTTATTTCGTATATTGATAGCAAGGCTTTTATTTTCAAAAACGCAGGTTATAATCTGTATCAGAATCATTCTCACAAAAGTGTGGATCGAGGCAGACAATCTATTGAATAAGAATTGAGTCGCTTACCGTCATTCAAGATTTCTAATTTGAAATTTATAATTCCGGCTTCGCCGGGTTGTGACGGACTTTCGACACCTTTAATTTCAGCTCAACCCGATTTTTTTGCCATAAGTTA
>CAZWAE010000044.1:0-21360 GCA_964631805.1 uncultured Desulfobacteraceae bacterium
TTAAGCGAGAAGGAGAGGCAGCGGATCTGCGAAGGAAAAGGCGGCGTCCATATCCGACACCGCCTTTTTTTCGATTCGGTTACGCTTTTTGAAAGCTGTAGGTCAATTGTCCGTTAGCCGTTTTACCGGCTACCGTCTTCATCTCCATTCCCACCGCTACCTCCTCAATGGGCACATCCGTGTTGATGCGGCCGAATACCTGATACTCCCCGTAGTCGATCAGGGCTATGGTATAGGGCAGGTCTTCTGTAAAACCAGTGGGTGCATATTTCAATGTGGAAAAACTGACCACCTTCCCGGTACCGGTGACCTCGAACCATTCCATGTCATTGGACAAGGTCTCGAAGCATTGGGCCCGCGGAGGGAAAAATTTTTTCCCCGACGCTTTGCAGCGGGTTCCCATCACCTTGCCCTCCTCCAGGTAACCGATAAAGTCATTGACCCGTGTGACACCGGCAAAACTGACCGTGCCAAAACGATTAAAACGAACATCCATTTCCTTTTTAGCCATGATTAGTCTCTCCCCAGAATCGTCACGTTGCCGTACAAACCCACACCGCCGATATTGTGAACCAGGCCGATGGCCGGGTCTTTGACCTGAATTTCGCCGGCTTCACCCCTCAGCTGCAAAACGATGGTGCGGATCTGAGATCCGCCGGTGGCGCCGATGGGATGGCCCTTGGACAACAACCCGCCGTCAACATTCACCGGAATACGCCCCTCTTTGTAGGTTTCCCGGTTGCGGATCAATGCAACCCCTTCCCCTGGTTTTGCAAACCCCAGGTTCTCATAGGCCATCAACTCCGCGATGGTGAAGCAGTCGTGTACTTCGGCCACGTCTACATCCTCAGCCGTTATTCCGGCCATCTGATAGGCCTGGCGCGCGGCTTCCTCCGCGGCGTCGAGCCCGGTCATCCGGGTTCGCCCGGCCATGTTCACCGGTGCGGTGGCGGCACCCACCCCTTTGATCCAAACCGGTTTTTCACACATGGCCTTTGCTTTTTCCTCGCTGGCCACGATGATGCAGGAACTGCCGTCCGCGTTGGCGCAACAGTCGCCACCCCTCAATGGGCTGGCCACCGGACCGCTGAGGAAGTTCTCCGGGTCCGAAAATTGTTCCAGATGGATCTGCTTTTTGATCATCGCCTTTTCGTTGAGCGGTCCGTAAGAGGCTGCTTTGACCCGGATCAGTGCCAAATCCTCAAGTGTCGTACCGTACCGGTCCATGTGCGCCTGGGCATGCATGGCATAGTACGCCGGCATCATGGTGCCGAAAGGGGATTCCCACTGGATATCCGCGCCTCTGCCCATCCGTTCCTGGGACTCTTCCGACGACAGCTGGGACATGATTTGAAAACCGATCACCATCACCACATCATGGAGCCCGGACTTGACCAGCGAATAAGCCAGTTTTAACCCGGTACTGCTCGATGAGCAGAGGGTCTCCGCATAAAAAGTCGGCTGAGGGTTCAGCCCCAGGTATTCTGCGATGACCCCGGAGGGAGACCGCTGCTTGTCATATTCCGGAGCCGAGCACACGACCGTGGCGTCGATATCCTTTGTTGCGATCTTTGCGTCCGCCATTGCTTCAGCGAAACCTTCAAAAGCCAGTTCGCGGACCGAACCGGGATAGGTGCGGACAAACTGACTCTGTCCTACACCGATAATTCCTACTTTGCCCATATCTTGCCTCCTGTCATTCAGCTATCCGTTACTCTTTGGGAGAACCCATCACCTCGGCAAACATCTCCATATCCCAGTCTCTGCCATCGGCGATATTCTGCCTGAATTTGATAAAATCCACCGTGTCCTGTCCGGTGATCCGTTTGGTGTTGAAAGCACCGAAACCCAGGAATGCTTCACCGCCCATGTTTGCGGCAAGCCAGTGGCGGTGATCGCTTTTCATGGTATCCCAGAAGAATTTTTTCTTCTGCCGGATACCGTCGATGGATTTGATGAGGCAACCGGGGAACAGGTTTGCGAATTTCCATATCACCCGATCGACTTCCTTGTCGAGAAGCTCGAAATCGGCGTTTGCCTGATGCGCTTTGACAAGGGCACGACCCTCTTTCAAAGCGTCGCCCGTCTTGTACTCACCATAGACGATTTCACCATCTTTGATGTACCGGTCGGTTTCGATGAGCGGGTTGCGGACCCACTCGCCGTCCACCTTGAGGACCGGAACCACCTTGCTGATCATACCCTTCATCTTCATTTTGTAGGACGACCACATCTCGCAGGAGACGCAGTTCCACATGGCGTCTTCCATGGTCAAAAACCACGGCAGAAAATCTGAAGAACCCCCGACCGGGGCGGATCCGTGCTTGGGTCCGGCCTGGCCGAATATGGCCAGATCGGAAGAAACAGCGATGTCGCAGGCCAACCCGATCTCCTGGCCGCCGGCCACCCGCATGCCGTTGACCCGGCAGATCACCGGTTTTTTACACAGCAGGATGGCATCGACCATGTGGTTGAACAATTCCATGTACTGGCCGTATTCGTCCGACCGCCGGCTGTAGTATTCGCTGTATTCCTTGGTGTTGCCGCCGGTGCAGAAGGCATAGGGGCCGGTGCCGGTAAAGACCACCGCGATGATGCTTCGGTCCAGGGACGCGTTTTCAAACCCGGCGATCACCCCTTTGACCATTTCCGTGGTGTAGGAGTTGTATTGCTTCGGATTGTTGAGCCGAATCCAGGCGACATAGAGTCCTTCCACCACATTTCCTTTGGGATCGGTCAACGGCCTTTTCTCAAACACCACGCACGGGGCATCGGCATCGGTGCCCCAGTTGGCATCCGAATGCAGGGCATGATCTTTTTTTCCGTTGTCTCTCGGCATCCATTCTAGTGCCATCTTTTCCTCCTTCTCTAAATGGGGATGCGATGCGGCCGCTTTTGGAATGAAAATTCCAACTCCGGCGGCTGCAGGCCCGCGATCAATTTATGTTTTTATGCTGTTTACTGCAGGTGTCACTACGACACACCCGCTTTTTATCCGTAATGGGCTCCGATCTCTTCACCGCTCAATCCCGGGTTAAAAATCGGGTGTCAACACGATCCGTTTATCCGGGGGCGTCCGGTGGGCTTCTTCGAACGCCTCCTTGATGCTGCTCATGGGTCGGGTCTGCACGAAAGGCGCCAGGGCAATTTTTCCGCTCAACACCATGTTGAGCACCTGGGGATAGTATTCGGGCAGACAACCCCAGGTGCCGATAATCTCGGCATCGAACGCCATGAGCCGGCTGATGGAGTATTCGACCTTTGCCATCCCAAAACCCACAATGATCAATTTGCCGGTAAAGCTGAGCAGGGTAAGGGCGGTTTCCTGCCCGCCCTTAGTGCCCGTGGCCTCGAATATTTTCCATCCGAATGCCGGCAGGCCATCGGTTTTGCGGATCGCTTTGATCTCGCCCGAGACATCCCGTGGGCTCTTCCCGCTGGCGTTGATGACGTAGTCAGCGCCGTAGTTGAGCATGTTTTCCAGGCGTTCCTGGGAAATATCGATGGCGATGACCGTTCCGGCACCCAGCGCCTTGGCCTCTTGTACCATGTATTGGCCGACACCGCCGATCCCGATCACGATGACATTGTCACCAACTTCAAGTCCGGCCCTTTTCGCCGCCTGGAAAGGTGTTGTGGCGGCATCGGCAACCACCGCCAGTTGTTCCAACAGGATATCTCCCCGGTTTTTAATTTCGCAAAGGTCGATGCTCGGGACCGGGATATGGCTCGAAAACCCACCGTAGATGCCGATGCTGTTTCCCGGCATTTTTTGGTTCAGGCAGCGGTTTCCCCGGCCGGTTTTGCACAGATGGCATTTTCTGCAGGGCATCACCGCCGGGATGAGGACCTCTTTTCCGATCCACCCCTCATCCCCGGCAACCACGGTTCCGGCAATCTCGTGTCCCAGTGTCAGGGGCGGCTTGGAAACGGTGGGGACCCCGTCGAAAAAATAGCCAAGATCGGTATGGCACACGCCGCACCCGGCCACTTCCACCAACACTTCGCCCGGCGGCAGTTCCGGCACCGGCAATTCGGTTTTCTCCAGCTTGCCGGGGGTGATTTCGCCGGTTTCCCTGTCTCTTACCGTTGGCTGTGTCATCTGCCATGTCAAAATTTTATCCGGTACTGATGCCATATTTCCCCTCCTTAAATCGAAGCATTAAAGTTATATTTTAGCTATATTGTAACTGAATAGTTGTCAACATCATTTTTCCACCAACTGGCGCCCAGTGACTTCATATGGAACCGCCAGGATATCGTGGTATCGGGATGTCCAACCCTCCCGTTTAAAAAGCGCTTGACACTCCCGGCGGCAGAGTCTATAAATATGAACCTTATTCCATAATGCGGAACAGTGTCAATGATTATTCAATCCGTTCAACGCGCCCTGAATATTTTATCTCTTTTTTCCCCTGCAAGGCCCCGCTGGGGGATTACTGAAATTGCGTCCGAACTCGGCCTGGCCAAGGGAACCGTTCATAATATCGTTCAGACCCTTGTTGCTGGTGGATTCATGAAACAGGACCGGGAAACCCGCCGATATACCCTTGGATACCGGACCTTTACTCTAGGCGTGGTCATGGCCGGCACCTTGGAGATCAACCAGAAAGCCGCCGGACTTGCCCATCAGCTTGCTCATCGAACCGGACTGGTCAGCCGGGTGGCTGTCTGGGATCATGATGCCGCTCTGGTCACCCTTAACGCCTGGCCGGAATATGCGGACTCCCTGTCAAAACAGATCGGCCCGCGGGTGGTGGCCTATTGCTCGGCCATCGGACGTGCCTTGCTCGCCTATCTTGACGATACCGAGATCGCAGCCTATCTGGACAGTGTGGAATTGGTTCGTTTTACCCCGCATACGGTAACCGGTAAAGAAAAGCTGCTTAAAATTCTCGATCAAACGAGAAACCAGGGGTATGCCATCAACAACCAGGAACTGGGTCCGGGGCAGTGCAGCATTGCGTCGGCTATTTTCCAGAGTGGCGGCGATCTGGCGGCAGCCATCAGCTTGAGCGGTACTTCGGAAGAGATCACGGGTGCCGATAAAGCCAACCTGGTTTCTGAACTGAGAAATACGGCCGCCGAAATATCCCGGTATATGGGGTATTATCCGGCTACACCGGAGCAGAATCGGGCGCGGGAGTTTGCCTTTTGAAGGCCCCAGTTTTTGTTGACGGTAAGATATCTCTTATAATATTGGATTGTTATAATGAGCCTGGATTTTTCCCTTGACTAAATATAATGTAGCTGTAATGTAGCTTTTTGATACTATTTTTTAAATGATTGAAATTCCATCATTCGAGTCTTTTCAGACAACGGTTTTTTTTAAACACCATTTAATACAACAGGAGAAGTTATGCTTTTAGAAGGGAAAAACGCAATTGTGACCGGAGGATCCCAGGGTATCGGGGCGGCCGCTTCATTGGAACTTGCAAAAGAGGGCGCCAATGTTTGTCTCACATATCGAAAACATGAAGAGGAAGCCAATCAATATGCCGATCAGATCCGCGAAATGGGCCGAAAAGCGGTGGCCGTAAAGTGTGACATCGCCAAATATGCCGAAGCGGAACAGGTAGTCAAAACGGCAGTCGAGACATTCGGCGGCATGGATATCCTGGTCAACAACGCCGGCATGAACTGGGACGGCGTTTCCTGGAAGATGACCGAGGAACAATGGGACCGTGTGATCGAGGTAAACCTGAAAGGATATTTTAATTTTACCCGTCAGGTGGCTCCGATTTTCAAGGATCAGAAATACGGCAAAATTATCAATGTGACCTCTATCAACGGCCTGCGTGGTAAATTCGGCCAGACCAACTACTCCGCTTCAAAGGCCGGAATCATCGGATTTACCAAGGCCCTGGCCAAGGAATTGGGTGCTTTCGGAGTCAATGTCAACGCTGTGGCCCCCGGCCTCATCGAAACCACGATGCTGCGGGAATCCGCTTCCCGGGACAAGATCATCGACATGGCCATGGCGGAGATCGTCCTCAAAAGGGTCGGCCAGCCCGAAGACCTTGCCAACGTGGTGGTGTTTCTGGCCTCGGACAAGGCCCGGCACGTTACCGGTGAGGTCATCAAGGTGGACGGCGGGCAGTACATATAGAAAAGGAGAAAATATCAATGAGTGAATACCAATTTCTCAAATACGACAATGCCGACGGCGTTGCACGCATCATGCTGGCCCGTCCCAAACACAATGTGTTCAACATCGAGATGATGAACGAGTTCAACGGGCTGCTTGAAAATCTGGTTGCTGATGAATCTCTCAAATGTGTGGTCTTATCCGGAGAGGGACCCAGCTGGTGCGCCGGTGTTGAGGTGGGGGACCACAAACCGGAGATGGTAGATGAGATGGTGGCAGTGTTTACCCGCATTTTTGAACTTTTCGGGCAACTGGATGTGCCCACCATTGCCGCCGTTCACGGCATCTGTCTCGGCGGAGGAATGGAGGTCGCCATCGCCTGTGACATCGTGATGGCGTCGGAAAAAGCCAAATTCGGCCAGCCCGAGATCAAGCTCGGCTTTTTCCCGCCCTACGCCGTGGTCCGGCTGCCCGAACTGGTTGGGCCCGCAAAGGCCATAGAGATCTGTACTTCGGGAAAGACCTATTCGGCCGCCGAAGCCCGGGATTTGGGGTTCGTGGGGCACGTCATACCCGATGATCAGTTCAACGATGCAGTGGAGAAGATGATTCGGGAGATCAGCTACTGCAGTCCCCTCATCATCCGGCTCAACAAACGGGCCGTGCGGCAGAGCCTGGGGCTCGATTTTACCGCTGCCGTTGAAAAAGCCAATGACTATTTTCTCAATACGATGATGAAAACGGAAGATACCCTCGAAGGGATCGCCAGCTTCGAAGAGAAGCGGAAACCTTCCTGGAAAAACAGATAAAATTCGTTACGGTTATCGTTGACAGTTGGCGATTGGAAACATTCGGACAGCATCATGTCAACGGGCCGGTTATGCATCTAAGGAGGTGACATGTCACAGATCAATAAAATCGGCGTTGTGGGCGCAGGCAACATGGGATCCGGGATCGTACAAAAGATGGCCCAGGAGGGCCTCAACGTCGTGATGATAGATGTCAAGGAGGAGTTCGTAGAGCGTGGGATGACCACCATCAAAACCCTTTTGGCCGAAGCGGTGGAGCGCAGAATATTCAAACAGGAACAGGTGGATGAGATCTTGTCGCGCATCAACGGGACCACTGATCTTTCGGCGGTTGCCGACGCAGACCTCGTGGTGGAGGCTGTTTTTGAAAACAAGGAAGTGAAATCGGAACTGTTCGAAAAACTGGACAACATCTGCTCGGATAAAACGATCCTTGCCACCAACACCTCAAGCTTTTTCGTCAAGGATTTCGCGGAGCTGACTAAACGGCCCGACCGGTTCGTAGGCCTTCATTACTTCTTCCACCCGGCCAAGAACCGGCTTTTGGAAATCATTCCCCATGACGGCACCAGCGATGAAACCATCGAGCTTTCCCTGCTGGCGGCCAAACTGCACGGTAAAACCGCCATCCTGGTCAAAGATGCCCCCGGGTTTGCCGTCAACCGTTTTTTTGTGCCCTTCCTCAACGAAGCAGCCCGGATGCTGGCGGAGGATGTGGCCAACATTCCCACCATCGAAGAGGCGGCCAAACGTGCTTTCAAGATCGGTATGGGTGCCTTTGAACTGATGAACGTGACCGGTATTCCCATTGCCGCCCATGCCTCCAAAACCCTGGGGGATGAATTGGGTCCTTTCTATGCCACGGCGGACATCCTGAATGAGAAAGTCGCAAAGGGGGATCTCTGGGATCTTTCAGGCGATGTAGACGAAACCCAAATGGAAACGATCATGGATCGGTTTTACGGTGTGGGTCTTGGTGTGGCGGCGGCCCTGGTGGATGAGGGCGTTGCCACGGTGGAGGATACCGACCGCGGGGCCAAGATCGGTTTGAGATGGATCATGGGACCCTTCGAGATCATGAACCGGATCGGCATCGACAAAACCTGTAAAGTCGTGGAAGCGATCTGCGAACGATACGCCGATTTTACAATGCCGGAGATCCTGAAACAACAACAGGCCGCCGGCCGGCCCTTTGCGTTCAAAGTGGTCGATCTCGATGTGAAAGGTACGATTGCCACCATTACCATCAACCGGCCGGAAGCGATGAACGCCCTCAACGAAGCAGTGTTCACACAGTTGGCGGAGCGTTTTGATGAAGCCGAAACCAACCCGGAAGTAAAGACCATCGTCATTTCGGGTGCCGGTAAGGCTTTTGTTGCCGGTGCGGACATCCGTTACTTCGTTAAGAATATCAAAGCGGATAAAATAGCCGATACCGTCGCATTTACCCGGAGCGGGCACGAGTTGCTTCAGCGGATAGAAAACAGCCAAAAGCTGACTATCGCCCTTTTGGACGGGTTGTCCCTCGGCGGCGGAAGCGAACTGGCCCTGTCATGCCAGGCGATTGTGGCCACACCTGCCGGTTCCATGGGATTTCCGGAAACGGGCATCGGCATTTACCCCGGCCTTGGGGGGATGCTGCGGGTTGCCAGACAGACCGGACCGGAGCTGGCAAAATATTACACCTTTACCGGTGCGCCCATCAGTGCCAGAGACGCCCACAGCCTGGGTATCGTTACCCGCCTGGTGGAGCCGGCCCAAGCGGATGGCGCCATCAAGGAGGTGGCTGCTGCCGGTAAGCCGGATAAGTACCGCAAACGGGACATTCCGGAAAAATTCCAGCCACTGGCACAGGCCTTTTCCGCTGACAATGTCACTAAGCTTCTGGCCGGGGAACCGCTGGTCGATGTTCCCGAAGAGCTGGCAGCCAAGACTGCCAAAATTGTCGGGTTTAAAGCGCCCCTGGCCCTGAAAATGTCGGCAGAGATCATCGACCGGCAGGCCGGGAAATCGATACCCGATGCGGTGGAGATCGAACTTGCCCACCTCAACGAAATCTTCAGCACGGCAGATGCCTTAGAAGGGCTGTCGTCGCTGGGACGGAGACGGCCGGAGTTCAAGGGTCAATAGTCCTGTTTTACAAAATGATCTACACGAGAAAAAAGTCTTCGGATTAAACAAGAGAGGAAACCGTCATGCACAAACTACTTACCGACAATCCAGGCCAGAAAATGTTGGTTCTCGGGAACGAAGCCATAGCACGGGGGGCCATTGAGGCCGGTGTCGCCTTTGGGTCTACCTACCCGGGCACGCCGTCCTCAGAGATCTCTTTGAATTTTTTTCAGATGTCACATGAAAGTGACCTCTATTTTGAATACAGCACCAATGAAAAGGTGGCGTTGGAAGTCGCCGCCGCCTCTGCCAATGCAGGGGTCCGCACCATGTGCATGATGAAGCATGTGGGGTTGAATGTGGCGGCCGATCCGCTCATGACACTGGCATACGTCGGCGTAAAGGGCGGGCTTGTTATTCTTACGGCCGACGACCCCTTCATGTTTTCAAGCCAGAATGAGCAGGACAACCGATACTACGGCAAGCTGTCCGGACTCGCGGTGCTGGAGCCCTCCTCGGTTGAAGAAGCAAAAGAGATGGTCGGCTATGCTTTTGATCTGTCAGAGCAGCTCCAGGAACCGGTGATTTTCAGAACCACGACCCGGATCAATCATTCCAATGCCATCGTGACCCTTGGCGAGATCAAACCCCGTGTAACCCATGGCGATTTTGTAAAGGACCCTTTTAATTACGTCACCGTACCGGCAGTATCCCGAAATCTCCATGTGAAGCTTTTGAAAAACGAAGCAAAAGCAAGGGAGATTTCCGAATCATCCGATTTGAACTTCGTAGAGGGAGACGGAACCTGGGGACTTATCTGCAATGGTGTCAGCTACGGATATGTCAGCGATGCGGTCGCAGATCTCGGGATTGCTGACAAATCCAAAATACTCCGCATCGGTTTTTCCAATCCCATGCCGGGAGAGAGGATAAAATCGTTTCTGGCCGATTGTGAAAAGGTGTTGGTAATTGAAGAGGGGGAACCGGTCATGGAGGAGGCGGTCAAGGCCTTTGCCCAGGAGGCAGGATTGATCATGCCCATACGGGGGAAATCGGAAGCGCTTTTCTCGCGCCTTTACGAATTTTCACCTGCTCTGGTCCGGGAAAAAGTGGCCGCTTATTTTGACGTTCCCTACACACCGTCTGAACCCGTTGACACAGCGGATGTGCCCGAAATTCCAATGAGGCCACCGAATCTGTGTGCCGGCTGCTCCCACCGGGCCACTTTTTATGAGATCAAAAAGGCCGCAGAGGGGATGGACACCATTTATCCCACGGATATCGGATGCTACACCCTGGGGTTCCTGCCGCCGTTGTCCATGGCCGATTTCCTCATTTGCATGGGCTCCTCGGTTAGCACCTCCTGCGGGTTTTCCAAAACCACCGACAAGAAAGTGATCAGCTTCATCGGAGACTCCACCTTTTTCCATTCCGGCATCACCGGTCTGGTCAATGCGGTGTTCAACAACCACAACTTCACCCTGGTGATCCTGGACAACGGCACCACCGCCATGACGGGACACCAGCCCCATCCCGGCGTCGACATGGCCAATTTCAACCTCAATGGATTCGGCAGGATCTCCATTGAGGAGGTGGTTAAAGCATTGGGGGTCCCCCACATCACCGTTGTAAAGCCGTACAAAGTGAAAAAAAGCATCGCGGCCATCCGGGAGGCCCTGGCATTTAAGGGCGTATCCGTGATCATCTCCCAGGAGATGTGCACGCTCTATTCCAAGAGCCTCAAGCAGCTCAAGGGCAAACCGTTCTACATCAGCGACAAATGCAAGAACCACAGGGATTGCATCAAAGACCTGGCCTGTCCCGCCTTTTATCTTGAAGGCGAAAAGGTCATGATCAATGCGGACCAATGCGTGGGATGTGCGGTTTGTGCGCAGGTCTGCCCGGAAAATGCAATATTGCCCGTGAAAGCCAAGAAGGTATCCGCTTAGGGCGGCCGGACATTTTTTAAACTCCAGAAAAAGAAGAACGGACGGAAAAATGAATACAACACGATTGATCATTGTAGCGGTGGGTGGGCAGGGAAATCTGCTGGCCTCAAAAGTTTTGGGCGAGGCGTCCCTTCTTGCGGATGTCCCGGTTCTAATGAGTGAAATTCATGGGATGGCCCAACGCGGGGGGGTTGTGGAATCGGCCATTGTCTTCGGAGATTCCAAAAGCAGCATCATCTCCGACGGGGAAGCAGATGTGCTGGTGGGATTCGAACCATCGGAAACACTGCGCGCCCTCAACAAATGCAACGGGGAGACGGTGGTGGTGACCAACCTGTCACCCCTGCCGCCTTTTACAGTGGCCCTCGGGAAAAGCGCTTATCCGGATATGGCGGAACTCCAAACCCTGATCCGGACCAAAACCAAAAAGATGGTGGCCTTTGATTCGCTGGCGCTGGCAAAAGAGGCCGGGAATCCCATGGCCAACAACATCGTGCTGCTGGGCGCGCTGATTCAGACCGGAGTGTTGCCCCTTACAGCCGATAACGTAAGGGAGGCCATCAAAACATCGACGAAAAAAGCGTTTTTGGACGTCAACCTGAAAGCGTTCGATCTCGGTTATTCGGCTGCTGAAGCGGCCTAACAAAAATTTGCCGGTCGATATGTCAGGAGGTTTTGCCCTTGTGGCACACCGGTGACAGGTAGCCGCGCAAAGCGCAAATCGTCTACCTAAAAGGAGGGTAAAAATGCCTTGGGATGAAAAATTTGAGTGCATGCCTGTGGAAGAACTCCAAAAATTTCAACTGGAGAAGCTTAAAGAGACAGCCGCCTGGGTTTATGAACGGGTACCGTTCTATAAGAAGAAATACGATGAAGCAGGCATCCTCCCCGATGACATCAAAAGCCTTGCGGATATCAGCAAGTTGCCGGTGACGCAAAAAAATGACCTCCGGGACAATTACCCCTTTGGTCTTTGTGCGGTTCCCATGAAAGAGGTGGTCCGGGTGCACGCCTCCTCCGGCACCACCGGCAAACCGATTACAGGGCCCTATACGGCGGACGATCTGGAACAGTGGACCGAGTGCATGGCGAGAAATTTTTATGCGGCCGGGGTCCGGGAAGACGATATCGTCCAAAATGCATACGGCCACGGACTGTTTACCGGCGGGCTGGGCTTTCACCAGGGCGCCTGCCGGATGGGGTGTGCTGTGGTGCCCACCAGCTCGGGCATGACCGAACGCCAGATCACCCTCATGCAGGATTTTAACTCCACCGTCCTTTTGGCCACGCCTTCCTATGCCCTGACCATCGCCGAACGGGCTGATGAACTGGGGGTCGATTTGCGCAAACTGCCGCTTCGGGTGGGGATCTTCGGGGCCGAGCCCTGGACCACCGGCATGCGCAAAGAGATCGAGGAACGGACTGGAATCAAGGCGATGGAAGCTTTCGGGCTGACCGAGCTGGGCGGTCCCGGGGTTTCTTTTGACTGCGAAGTCCAGGACGGACTGCACATCAATGAGGACCATTACCTGGCCGAAGTGGTCGATCCGGAGACCTTCCAGCCGCTGCCCATGGGGGAAAAGGGCGAGCTGATCTTCACTTCTCTTCAGCGCCGGGCCATGCCCATGGTGAGGTACCGCACCAAAGATATTACGCGGCTGAGAAGGGAAAAATGCGCCTGCGGCAGGACCTTGCTCAAGATGGACAAGCTCTCGGGCCGTACCGATGATATGCTGATCATCAGCGGTGTCAATGTGTTTCCCTCCCAGATTGAATCTCTCCTGCTGGATATCCCGGAAGTGGAACCCCAGTACGTCCTGGTGGTGCGGAAAAAAGGGTATCTCGACCACCTGACGGTCCGGGTTGAAGCCAAACGGGAAGTTTACGACGCAGGTCCGGATAAGGAAGCGGAAGTGGAGAAGAAGATTACCGAGCATATCAAGGGGAATATCGGCATCGGCGTCCGGGTCCGGCTGGTGGAGCCTAAACTCATCGCGCGCAGCGAGGGCAAGGCCCAGCGGATACTGGACGAACGGCCGAAAGAGTAGGTCTTTGAATAGAGATGGGCAGCCGGGTAAATCGGAAACGTATTCATCCGGTTGCCGATTCAAAAAAACGATCAAGCCAGGGAGAGAAAAATGAGCGAGGACGAAAACTTTAGCCCCAATTCTTTCGCCGTGATCGGCGCCGGTCCGGTGGGTTGTATCGTCGCCGCATTTCTGGCGAAGCACGGCTTTGAAGTGACACTTTGTGACGTGATACCGGAACTCCTTGAACCGGCCACGGATCCGGGCATCACCATCGAAGGGGCGGAGAATCTCTGCCACCCCGTCACCCGGACGGTCACCAGCGTGGACGAACTGGGGAAGTACAAACCGGACGTCATCGTCGTCACCGTCAAGGCCAACGCGCTGCCGCTGATTGCATCGGCCATCCAGGGCTTCAACCGGGAGGGGATGTATGTTGTGAGTTGGCAAAACGGCATTGATACGGAACTCGAGATTGCCAAAGCCCTGGGGAAAAAGTCCGCCATGCGGGCGGTGGTCAATTACGGTTGCGGACTGGCCGGCCCCGGTCGTGTCCATATGGCTTTCCACCATCCACCGCACTTCATTCAGGAGCTTGATCCCGCATCTAAATCCGCAGCGGAGTCGATTGCAAAGGCCTTCAGCGACGCCGGTCTGGCCACAGAGCGCACTGACCAGATCGTTAACATGGTCTGGCGGAAGAGCATCATGAATGCCAGTATGAATCCGGTTTGTGCGGTGACGGGGTTGACCATGTCCCAGGCCATGAATGATCCCATCGTTTTCCAGATTGTCGATGCGTTGGTCAAGGAGTGCGTCAAGATCGCCCGGGCAAACGAAATCAACGTCGGGTGGGATTATTTCCCGGGAGCCATGGAGTACATGGGCAATGCTGGGGATCACAAGCCCTCAATGCTCATGGATATTGAAAACGGGCGGAGAACAGAGATCGATTTCATCAACGGAAAATTTGTTGAATACGGCGAAAGGGCCGGCATCGAAACCCCGTACAACAATACCCTGCGCTCCATTGTAAAGGGATTGGAATCCCGATTGTAACGGTTCTTTTTTGTCCGGCAAGATGGTTGTACGGTTTGCATGTGAAGAGAGTCCGGCTATACGCCGGTGGAAGTATTCGAAAATAGGGCAGCGGAAATGGAAGGAAAACCCACAACGCAGAGCTCGAAATCCGTAGCCGGTATTTACGTTGGCGTCGACGTCGGTTCATCCAGGACAAAGGTCGCTGTGATGGACGCGGATAGGCAACTCATCGGAAGATCGGTGAGGAAATCCGGAACCGATTTTTCCCTCTCTTCCATAAAGGGTCTGGAAAAAGCGCTTCAAATGTCGGGTGCCCGGGAGAAGGATATCGTCAACGTGGTGTCCACCGGGTACGGACGTAAAAACGTCCCCTATTCGAACGACACACGGACCGAGATCGGGTGTCATGCCAAAGGCTGTTACTATTACTTCCCCCAAAACATTACCATCATCGACATCGGCGGGCAGGACAACAAGGTGATCAAGCTGGATGAAAAAGGGCTTCGGACCGGCTTCAAGATGAACCGGAAATGTGCCGCCGGCACCGGCGCTTTTCTTGAAGAGATGTCTCCGCGCCTGGACATCCCCATCGAAGAGATGGATGGACTGGCGAGAAAATCAAAGGAGATGGTGAAGTTGGGAAGCTTTTGCACCGTCTTTTCAGCGACGGAAGTGCTTCAGAACATCCGGAAGGGTAAAAAAGTACCGGATATCATCAAGGGCCTCTTTTTTTCGGTGATGAAAAGGGTGCTGGAGATGGATTCGTTGACAGAGCACGTGGTGGTCACCGGCGGTGTGGTGGCGCACAACCCCTATCTGGTGGAGATGTTGGCAGAGCAGATCGACAGAAAGGTCCTGGTTCCCGAATATCCGCAGTTGACGGGTGCCATCGGGGCGGCGTTGTATGCCATGAAGGGTAAAAAATGACGGTTAAACTAAAGAAAACCCATGGAGGTAACCCATGCCTGAAGAAAAAAAAGTTGTGATACGGCGGCTTGAAAGCGCCAAACTGCTTGGTAAATTTATGGCCGATTATTACTATGAACTGGACGCTGCAGCCAAATCCGGAGAAAAGAAGATCGCGTGGTGCACCAGCGTGGGGCCGGCGGAGATCTTAAGGGGCATGGGCTTTCTCACCTATTTCCCGGAAACCCACTCCGCCATGCTCGGCAGCACCAGGATGGCCACGGATCTGATCCCCAAGGCCAATACCATCGGGTACTCTCCCGATATCTGCTCCTACCTGACGGCGGATATCGGTGCTTTCCTGGAGGGTGTCAGCCCCCTGGCAAAGGTGTTCAAGGGAATTGAGGGCCCGCCCAAACCCGACGTGCTGGTATACAACACCAACCAGTGCCGCGACGTGCAGGACTGGTTTGCCTGGTACGCCGAAAAATTCGACGTTCCCCTCGTGGGCATCGAAACCTACCGCAACGTTCCGGAGGTGACCCCATCCCATGTCACTTCCATCGCCAGGCAGATGGAAAATATCGTCGAACCCCTTGAAAAGGTCGCCGGACGCAAGCTGGACATGGATGAATTCAAGGAAGCGGTCGCCCTTTCGCGGGAGTGCTCCGATCTTTGGGATAAATGCCTGGGGGCGGCGGCGGCCAAACCCTCTCCCCTTACATTTTTCGACGGGACGACCCTCATGGGACCTGCTGTGGTGGGGCGGGGAACCCAGAGGGCCATCGACACCTACAAACTGCTGCTCGAGGAGTTGGAAGAGCGGGTGGCCGGCGGTCTCGGCGCCATAGAGAACGAGCGCTTCAGGCTCTATTGGGATGGTATGCCGGTTTGGGGACGACTTAGCATGCACTCCAAACTGTTTGCGGGCCTCGATGCCAACGTATTGGCGTCCACCTATTGCAGCAGCTGGATTTTTTCCGCCCTGGATCCTGCAGAACCCTTTGAAAGCATGGCCCGGGCGTATACCGAGCTTTTCATCGTGAGATCCGACGACTACAAGGAAAAATATATCAAGGAGAAACTCGAGAAGTACGATTGTGACGGCGTGGTCTATCACGATGCCAAAACCTGCCCCAACAACACCAACTGCCGGTACGGCCTGTCCAACCGTCTGGAGGAGATCACCGGTCTTCCCAGCCTCACCATCCACGGGGATTTGAACGACCTGCGGCTGGTGTCCGATGAACAGACCAAAACCAATGTCGAGGCCTTTATGGAGCAACTGGACGAGGGCAGGGCATAAAACCGATATTGAGACCCATGGCTCTTTTTCGGAGACGTGATGACTTGTCCGCCCCCAATCAACAGAGCCGAAAAACGTGAGTCTTAATTTAAGGAGGAGATTCAGATGCTGGAAAAACTATTCAAACCCGAAGGCGTGGCGGTCATCGGTGCTTCGAGCAAGGAGCTTCATATTGGCAACCGGGTGATCAAGAACCTCATCGATTTCGGATACAAAGGGGGAATCTATCCCATTAATCCCAAAGCCGACGAGATCCGGGGGATCAAGGCGTATAAATCGATCATGGACGTGCCCGGACAGATCGATGTGGCCCACATGGTCATTCCCGCCCGGTTTTCGCCTCCCGCTTTTGAGGACTGCGGGAAAAAGGGCGTCAAGCATATCATCATCAATTCGGGTGGGTTTTCGGAAGTGGGGCCCGAAGGTGCGGCCATCGAGAAGGACTGCCTCGACATCGCCAAAAAATACGGCATACGGGTGCTCGGGCCCAACTGCCAGGGAATCATCAACTCGGATCCGGACCACCGGGCGTACTGCAACTTTACGTTTACCTTCCCGGAGCCCGGATTTATCTCCATCGTAGCGCTCAGCGGCGGGGTGGCGGAACTGATCCACCAGGGATTTGCCTCCGCCGGCGTCGGAACGCGGATCTACGCGTCCAACGGCAATGCCTGCGATATCACCATTCCCGAACTGATGCGGTATCTTGGGGATGACGAGGGCACGCGTGTGGTCGTAACCTATGTTGAGGGGCTTAGGGATCCCTCCACCTTCATGGAGGTTGCCAAGGAGGTGGCGGCAAAGAAACCAGTGCTGGCCATGAAAGCCGGCCGCACCGAAGCCGGAGCCCAGGCGGCGGCTTCCCACACCGGCGGACTGGCCAAAGAGGACCTGGCCACCGACCTTATCTTTAAAAAGGCGGGGATCCTCAATTTCATGGATGAGGGCGAACTGATTACGGCGGCCACCGCTTTTGCCTCCCAGCCCATTCCCAAGGGCAACCGGGTGGGCATCATCACCAATACCGGCGGTCCCGCGGTGATTGCAACGGATGTGATGGTGGGTGCCGGCCTGGAACTGCCGCCCCTTTCAGAGAAAACCGAAAGTGTTCTCAAGGAAAAGCTGTTCCCGGAGGCGTCAGTCCACAACCCGGTGGATGTGCTGGCCACCGGTACGGGAGCGCATTACCGGGCCTGTATGGATGCCATGATGGCGGACGACAATTTCGATGCGGTGCTGGTGAACTTCGTCACGCCGTTTTTTGTCGACAATGAAAGCATTGCCAGGGAAATCGTAGCGGTCAGTCAGCAACAGATCAAACCCATCGTCTGCAACCTGATGACGGATGTGAACCAGTGGAAAGAGGTGGTGAACATTCTCAGGAAGGGCGGCGTCCCCTTCTTCCCGCTGCCGGGGGAGGCTGCACGCGCCCTGGTCGCATTGGTCAATTACCACAAGCTACAGGTCCGGGAAACCGGCAGTGTAACGGTTTTTGACGACGTGGACACTCAAAAAGCCCGAGGGATCATGGCTGAGGCCAAGGCGTCGGGAGCCCAAACCCTCTCTGCTGCGGCAGTGTACGGTATTCTGGATGCTTATGGATTTCCTGTTGCCCCCTGGGGCATGGCGGATAATGCGGAGGCGGCCAAATCGGTCGCGGAAAAGATCGGTTACCCGGTGGTGGTGAAAGCGGATTCCACATCTGTGGTCCACAAGAGTGATATGGGTGGTGTGGCGGTCAACCTCAAGGACGGGGAAGCCGTTGCTGCAGCGGTGGCGGAGATGGAAAACAAACTGAAAGCCGATGACCTGAGGTTTTTTGTCCAGAAGTTTATGCCGGGCGGTCAGGAGGTGATCCTTGGCGCCAAGGCGGAAGAGGGACTCGGGCATTTGATCATGTTCGGCCTGGGCGGCATCTTTGTGGAGGTGCTCAAAGATGTGGTTTTTAACCTGACGCCGGTGAGCGATGCCGAGGCGGCACAGATGCTTTCCTCGATAAAGGGCGCCGCCATTCTCGACGGAGTGCGGGGCCAGGCGGGCATCGACAAGGCGGCCACGCAAGATCTCATCTGCCGTTTGTCCCAGCTCACGGGAGACCTGCCGGAGATTCGGGAGATGGATTTGAACCCGGTCATGGCCTTTGAAGACGGCGTGTACGTCGTGGATGCAAGAATCGCCATTTAGGGAGGAGAAGAGAATGGCCCACTGGATGAACCTGGGACAGCACCTGAAGCTGAACGCCAAAAAATATCCCGATACGGTGGCATTGAAAGATGTCGACAGGAGTTACACTTATCCGGAAACCAATTGCCGGGTCAACCGGCTGGCCCACAGCCTGATGGGCCTTGGTCTCGAAAAGGGTGACAAGGTTGCGGTACTGCTTGAAAACAGCATCGAGATCATAGAGGTCTATCTGGCCACCGCGAAATCGGGTTTGATCATCGTGCCCATCAATTTCAGGCTGGTGGGGCCCGAGGTGGAGTATATCGTCAACAATTCCGATGCCAAAGCCTTTATCGTTCACGATGAGTTTACGCCGGTAGTGGACGGCATTAAATCCGATCTTCTCAACATTCCGCCGAACAGCTACATTGCGGTGGGTAATGAATGCGACGGATATGCGAATTACGAGCGCTTTATTGCGGATGCGTCCGAAGAGGAACCGGATGTGATCGTGGCCCCGGAAGACACCTGGGTCCTGATCTATACATCGGGGACCACCGGTAAACCTAAGGGTGTCGTTAGATCCCACGCATCCCATATCGCGTTTTATCTCATCAACGGGATCGATTTCGGTTTTGATGAGCATGACGTCTGCATGAATGTGATGCCGCTTTGCCACATCAACTCCACTTTTTTTACCTTCACCTTTACCTATATCGGGGCAACCGTCTATATTCATCCCGCCCGGTCCTTCCGGTCGGAAGAGATCCTGGAGATCATCGAACTGGAAAAGGTCACCTTTATTTCGCTGATTCCCACTCATTACAATCTGATTCTCGGCGTCTCGGAGGAAGCCAGGAAACGGGATGTCTCCTCCATTAAAAAACTGCTCTGCTCTTCGGCGCCCGCTCGAAAGAGTATGAAGCTGGCGATTATGGATTTTTTCCCCGGGGTTCAGCTTTACGAGGGATATGGCTCCAGCGAGGCGGGGATCGTCACGGTTTTGAAACCCGAAGACCAGATGCGGAAACTGGGGTCCATCGGCTATGAAACCCTCGGGACCGATTTCGTCAAGATTCTGGATGAACAGGGCAACGAAGTGCCGCAGGGAGAGGTGGGCGAACTCTATTCCCGGGGTCCCATGCTGTTCGACGAATATTACAAGCTGCCGGAGAAGACCGCCGACTCCCACCGGGGGGAGTGGTTTTCCGCCGGCGACATGGCCCGGATGGATGAGGAGGGTTTCTTCCAGATCGTGGACCGAAAGGACAACATGATCATCACCGGGGGAGAACATGTATACCCCAGTGAGGTGGAAGAGGTGATCGGGAGCCTGCCCGAAGTGTTCGATACCGCTGTCATCAGCCTGCCGGATGAGAAATGGGGGGAACGGGTGGTGGCGGTTGTCATCAAAAAGGGCGACATCGACGAAAAGACGATCATCGATGCCTGCAGGAAAAGCCTGGCTGGGTACAAAATCCCCAAGCAGATCCTGTTTATCGACCAGGAGGAGATGCCGCGGACACCCACCGGGAAGATCCTGCACCGGATACTGCGGGAGCGGTTCGGGGATAAGTAGGGAAAGATAGGGATAGGGTTCAAGGATTCGAGGAGCCAAGGATTCAAGTGAAATACTGCTGAATGACAGACCTCCAAATCATCGACAGCAATTGAAGATGGATTGAATGCTTTCAGTATAAACACTCGACCCCTGGACCCCTTGGATCCTTGGCCCCTTGTGCTAAATAATAGTTTGTTAAGTTCTAATTACCGACGTCTAATAACTATCTAACAATTGCATCAGGAGACAAAACATGCTGACAAAAGCGTTTATTCCGTACCAAGGTTACTACAGTTCCCCCTTTGCCCGGTGGCAGGGGACGCTGGCAAATGAAAACGCCATTGTGTTTGGCGCCGAAACCTCCAAACGCTGGATGACGGAAAAGGGGTGGGATCCGGCAAATATCGATTACGTGGTGCTGGGGATGACCATCGGCCAGCCCAAATTTTTCTATGGCAGCCCCTGGGCGGCGGCGCTGATGGGGGCAGAACGCTCACCGGGCATGCTGATCAGCCAGGCCTGCACCACCTCCACCACATGTATCTACCAGGCGGCCATCGGCGTGGAGACCGGGTTGTATGAAACCCCATGGGTGCTGGCGACCGACCGATGCTCCAACGGCCCTCATACCATCTGGCCCAATCCCAACGGACCCGGCGGGGAGGTAATTTCGGAAAACTGGATGATGGATCATTTTTCCCTCGATCCCTGGGGGGGCGGCGCCATGATCAAAACCGCCGAGAACGTCGCGGCCGAGGCCGGCCTGACACGGGAGGAGTGTGATGCGGTGGCCCTGCGGCGGTACGAGCAGTATACCGATGCTCTCGCCGATGACCGGGCGTTCCAGAAGCGCTACATGTTTCCCCTGGAGGTAAAGGTATCAAGAAAGAAAACCGTCACCCTTGAGGCCGATGAGGGCGTCATGGAAACGACGGCAGAAGGTCTTTCCCGGCTGCGGCCCGTCATCCCGGACGGCGTCCACACCTTTGGTTCCCAGACCCATCCGGCGGACGGCAATTGCGGCATGCTGGTTACCACAGAGGAAAAGGCGAAAGCGCTTTCCGCCGATCCCGCCATGCCGATCCAGATTCTCTCCTACGGATTCTCACGTGCCAAGAAGGCGTTCATGGCCGCAGCAGTGGCCCCTGCTGCCCGGATGGCACTGGACCAGGCCGGGATTTCCATCGAGGACGTAAAGGTGATCAAGACCCACAACCCCTTTGCCGCCAACGATCTGGCCATGGCCAAAGAGTTCGGCATCGATGTCATGGGATTCAACAACTACGGTTCCTCCATCATCTTCGGCCATCCCCAGGGTCCCACGGCGGGACGCCTCATCATGGAGGGTATCGAAGAAACGGTCATGAAGGGCGGCGGCTATCTGCTCTGGGCCGGATG
>CAZWAE010000045.1:0-21318 GCA_964631805.1 uncultured Desulfobacteraceae bacterium
CTGGCCACCAGCAGAGAGTTCGGCCACTGTTACTTGACAGAACGGCAAATTTCCGAACAGGTGAATGAACTGCTGGAACTGGCGCTTGATGACCGGATACCTGATTTCCTGAATCAGATGAAAAAAGACGGGTTTGTCATGGTCCGTGAACTCGACAATCCGGATGGGGCGAACGAATCCTGCTACTATTCCAAGTCTCTTTATTTTGATGAGTTGTACGTCGCCAGGAGAATTGCCGGCACAATCAATCCACTGATAGTTGATAAGGAACGGGTAGAAAACTGGATCAAACGATACTGCGAAACAAATGCCTTTTCCCTGAGCGATGAACAGGCTCATGCAGTCAAATATATTGTGTGCGAGAAATTTTCGGTTCTGACCGGTGGTCCGGGGTGCGGGAAAACGACCACAACCCTGGTCATTGTCAAATTGCTTGAAGCGATGAAACGAAAAATCCTACTGGCCGCCCCAACGGGTCGGGCGGCCCAGCGAATGATGGATGTCATCGGATACGAATCCAAGACCATCCATCGCCTGTTGGAATGGCAAATCGGCCGGTTCAAAAGGAATGAGGAAAATCCCCTTGATGTGGATTTCATCATCATTGATGAATGTTCCATGCTGGACATCAGCCTGACCGCTTCATTGCTCAAAGCAATTCCGCCGGAAAGCCAGGTCCTGTTTATCGGCGATTCGGACCAATTGCCCTCCGTGGGTGCCGGCAATGTCCTCCGGGACATTATTGCCTCCGGCGCCGTCCGGTGTATCAAATTGAAAAAGGTTTTCCGGCAGGCGCGAGAATCCCTGATTATTAAATACGCCCATCAGATCAACAACGGCGACATGCCCTACATCGATTCGCCTTTTAAGAAACCCGAAACATGGAAAGAAAAAACGGACTGCCTGTTCATGGATTCCGATGAGGCCACAAAGGAGCAGCTCAACTTCATTGCCAGGGTCAAAAAACTCTACGAACCCCAGCGGTCAGAGCATCCAACCAATACAAAACCGGAACCCAATCTTTACGAGTTCAGGATCAACGAACCGGTCGCTCCTTACGAAACGGAGTTGATCATTCCCAAAAAGTTTCGGCATGTGGATCTTGAACGGGTGGTCCGGGCGGGAAATCAGGTGAAGGAACTGCGGTCGGTCTTAAAAAAGGTCCACCCCTGGTCGTCGCTTCATTACGGATTGGCGGCGGTTGAGGTGGTCAGGAAGCTCCATAGGGAGTGGATACCCAAATATTTCGGGAAAACAACCGAAATCCAGATCCTTTCCCCCATGACCCGGGGAAGCCTCGGCACGGTCAACCTGAACCGGATGATCCAGGAATCGGCCAATCCGGCCCGGCAGGGAAAGAGCGAATTAACCGTAGGGGAGCGAATTTTCAGGACCGGTGACCGTGTGATTCACCGTCGGAACAACTATGATCTCAACGTATTCAACGGTGACATCGGTACCATTCGGGAGATCGACACCGGAGAACTGACGCTTTCAGTCTCTTTTTTTCCAGACGGGCGTGTAGTTGAATATACACGCGATGCCATTCCGGAACTGGATCTGGCCTATGCGATTACCATTCACAAATCCCAGGGCAGCGAATTCGAGGCGGTAATCGTTCCCGTCCTGACCCAGCACTTCAAAATGCTCTTCCGAAACCTGATCTACACCGGCCTCACGAGAGCCCGACGCCTGTCTGTCCTGGTGGGGACACGAAAAGCGCTTGCCATGGCTGTCAAGAATCAGGACACCAGCCGGCGACAGACCCTGCTGAAGGAACTGCTGCAGGGCATGGGAATGCAATGAACACTCCCGTTGTTTCGGATTTTGATATTCGAATTTCGTATTTTATGGCCCAAAACTTCTCATCGTCTAAACCACTTCACGGCTCACAACCAAAGGCATTTCCGAGAGGACTCATATCTTCTCACCCAGTCCCCCCTATCCGTTCTATAATGATATCGGCCATCTCTTCAACCGTGAGCTTATCGTTGTTGATCAGCAGATGATACAAGTGCGCATCGGAAAGATCCATTTTGGTGAAATGACGGGTAAATTCATCCCGCTCTTTCTGCCTGGTCTTGATGTGCGTTCTGGCTTCCGATTCGGTGAGATCGAGATACCCCCTGATGACTTCCAGTTTAAAAGAAAGGGGCGCCACCAACCGGACATGAAAAACATTGGCCAAATCCTGCGTCAGGCAGACCCCGCCCCGGCCCACGATGATGCTGTTGCCGGCCTTGGCGAAATATCGAATCATTTTTCTGATATAGGAAAAAACCGCTTGGGGTTCCGCATGCTCCCTGCCCAGGAAGGTGGTCACCATGGATTGAAACGTCGGGTTGACGTGGGTAATATATTCCAGTTCGGATTTTTCATACCCGGATTCTTTGGCGATCTTTTCGAGCAGCAGCCGGTCCAAAAGGGTCCAGGTGGTCTTTGCTTCGTCCTGTTCATTGAGACGGGTATGAAGGGTTTCGGCCAGGGGATAGGCCTGGCAGCCGAACTCCCTGGAAATGGTAATGCTGGGACCGGCGGGTTTCTCCTCTTTGGCCCACCGGTGTGTCAATTCGTTCCAGGTGTTTACCCTTTTGTCGATGCCGGGGGGGATCGTGAAGTTGATTTTCATTTTCATTCCCTCCTTTACGTTTGGATTATCGTTCATATGCACTCACCCGTTTCGTTTTAAAACAGTGGGTCGGCTGGAACGGCAATGTTGATTCGGTGGCAGGATTGTCTCAAGAGGTGGCGATTCGTATCAGGGTGGTGGTATTTCCGGAGAGCCCGAATAGATCAGGAGAAGACAGGGAAGATGGTATCGTCAGGATTCGATATTCAATACATTAAAGATAATGGGTAGGAGTAACGGTGTCAAGACCGGTGGCGCAGCCGGACAGGGTAACCGAATTTGGATTTCTGAAGAAAAAATGAATGTCGAACATCGAACGTTCAACATTCGATGTTCATCTCAGAGAAACATGATATATAAATACCAAATGCGGTTACCTGTAGGACGGACAGAGGATATCCGGACCGGTGATCGGTGGTGCGCTCTGGGTCGCGATACGGACGGCCCAGTTTTCAAAGCAAATTATACCGTTTTTTTTGATAGGAATAAACGATGTTGGAAACTTCCCGGATGACGTCTCCCCGGTTGTTCTTCCAGGCGATATAATCAGATGCCCGCTGATCCTTTTCGATGATACCGATGAGGGTATACACATACCGGACGCCATCTTCCCCCATGGCCGATAAAATGGCCATATCGCCGCACAACCTGGCGGTAGTGCCGGTTTTATCGTATACCAGCGTCCCCTTGGGAACCTTTCGGGCACCGTGATAAACCCGATCACGGTTAGGCAGCGCCATAATCCTTCTCAATTCGGTTGAATAGGGCAGTTCATCCCGCCATAGGCTGAACAGAAAGCGGCTGTAGTCCATTGCCGAAGCAAAATTCCGGTAATAGGACCTCCCCGACGGCACTCCTTTAAGTCCCATCTTCCGGGCCCGCGATTTTTCCCTTGTTGTCAGCGGTATGTAATCGGTGATCCGGATGGTTTTCAGAATCGGGTGGTAGTGGTCATTGAGGACGCGGCTGATCTTTTCCGGCCCCCCCAGACGCTGCATCACCCAGTTGGTGGAGACGTTGTCGCTCCAGTGAATCATCCGTTCGATATGCATTTTGCTGGCGGGGTCGTACGCCAGGTTCTTGGCGGCCGCCTGGTGAAAAAAGGCAAGGGCGACCAGGGGTTTGACCATACTGGCCGTCTGGCGGGGGGTGTCCGCGTTTATGGAGACGAGTTTCTCCCCGCTGTAAAAGTCAAATACAGACCAGGAGGTGCGTTCGTTATCGACAATCTTACCCGAAGTTCTCAATGTCGAAATATACCGCAGAATACGGTTTTCCAGCTCTTTCGATTTGGGGGACGAGAAGATGGCAGAGGGAACGGCACCTGTTTTTCCCGGCTGCATGAGGTCATTCAGATAACTGGACTCTCCGTATACCGGGCGATGGTTAACGACACTGGCAAGCGAAGCGGTAAATTTTTCCGGAAGGGTTTCCGTGTAGGTTTCAAGCTGATCCTGGTGGGACCGGGCAAGACGCCTGATGCTGTCTACCTCTTCGACTCCCCGATAGACGATGGCGAACTTTCCTTTGTCGGTCTTTTCGATGACCAGCTTTTTCGTAACCGCCATTCCCAGCAGCTTTGCGATCTTTTTGTAATTCTGTTTCTGAATCTCCAGATCGTTGGAAGTGTTGTAAACAACATTGAACAGCTCATAAAGGCCTTCGTGGCGGACGGCGGATGCCTCCCGCAGTCCGGTTTCCCGAAGGTCGTGAGCATATGCTGTGATCAGTCTTTGGGCGTGTGGACGGGCTTTGGATATCGGATAAACGATGCCGAATTTTCCCGAAGGACCCTTGACGATCCGCAGCCGGCTCCCGATCTCCCGTCCCAGCACGCTTTCGATATCCTCGAGGTAATCCAGGGCGTGGTGAAGCTTGGCGGACCAGAAAAAGGCAACGTCCCACTTCTCCGCGGCAAGGGCCGGGGGCGATATCAGCACCCACGCCAAAACGGCTGTCAACAAAGCTGAGAATCTTTTTATGGACAATGGTCGGTTCATCGTGAATCCAAAGTCGGCAGGAAGTAGGAAAGCCATTCGCTTTTAGCCGTTAGCTGTCAGAAAAAACCTCATAAAAACAGGGTGGGAGCTAATCGCTAACAGCTAATTGCTAATTGCCCGATACAGAAATCCGTGATTTCTGGATTGGCGCTACTTGGCACCATGGTCTTTCAACAATAACACCATCTCTTTTTTCGCTTCTTTGACGGCGTACTGCAAGGGGGTTTCCCCGTAATCATTTTCAAGGTTAATATCGGCACCCTTTGATATCAATAATTCAGCCGCCCGTTTACGCCCCAGGGAAGCCGTGTAGTGCAGAGGCGTGACACCGTACTGATTTTTCGCGTTGATATCCGCACCCTTTTCGAGGAGTAAGGCTACCGCCTTTTCGTGCCCCTCTTTGGCGGCAAGATGAAGGGGGGATCCTCCATACTCGTTTTTAAAATTGACATCGCCCCCATTTGAAATCAACAGGGCCACCGTTTTATGGTGCCCGATGCTGGCGGCAATATGCAGCGGCGTGATCGCTTCATCCTTTTTGGCGTTGACATCCGCGCCCTTTTCAATGAGCAGTTCGACCACATAACGGTGCCCTCGGTACACCGCACCGTGCAGGGGAGTCGAACCGATATTGTTGGCGGCGTTGATGTCGGCACCCTTTTCAATCAGCAGCTTGGCGATCTCTTTTCTGCCTGCTGAAGCCGCCACGTGAAGCGGGGTATTTCCGAACTTGAACTCAGCGTGAATCAGTTTCGGGTTTTTCACCAGCAAAGCCCTGACCTTGTTGATTTTTCCCCTCTTGACCGCCTTGTGGATCTCGGCACCCGACGCCGGTGCGACGGCGATGGACAGCAGTATGAGCGACAGCCATAAGGCATACAGTACTCTTATCATCTGAACTTCTATGCATGTCGGGCGAAAATGTGTTTCCATTTGGGGAAGAGAAAGCGTGTTCATGGATCCCTCATTGTTAAAAGGCAAACATCCGTTGTAAAATGGATATCACGCCCAATTGGGCTTTTGAATCTATCATGCCGAACTTTTATACGAGTCTTTGCTTATCGATGGTTCGCAACTGGTCCAATACGACTTGTCCTCGCTTTTTGAATATCTGATCCGACCGTAGCATCGGAATTCACCGGGTAAACGTCAAAGCGTTTTACGACCATTGCCGTCCTTCCCGCACATTTGCTACCCGCCGAATAATGATTTGGTTTTTATCAACCTCTATTTCGACATCGTCCATAATCCCGGTTTGCTCGAGTATCGGCTTTGGTATCCGCAGTCCCTGGGAATTGCCGATTTTTATCACACGTGCCCTCATATTGTTGCTCCTTTTTGACTTACGTGATCACATTGTAATTACATCGGCGGAATAAGGCAAGAATCATCGGATTTCGGCGGTGGATGGATTTAATCCTCTAATTGGGGTGGTTTGGCAAAATAAATGGCCACAATGGCAACCATGCTAAGAGCTGCGAATAATGTAAACGAAATCTGGTAGCTACCGGTGGCATCATAGATGAAACCAGCGATTGCGGGACCAAAAGCGGCCCCGGACATCGTGAAGACACCGGCAGCACCCGATACGGTCGCAAACGATACCAGACCGAAGCACTCACCGGTGATGAGCGATTGCATCATAATAATGGCCCCCATGGTGAGTCCGAATGCAAAAGTCCCCAGGTACAAAATGACGACGTTGTTGAAATATGCCAACGTGATAACTGCAACACCTTGAATCAGGAAACACACCATGCTGACATAGCGTTTATCGCAGCGATCAACAAAAGTTCCCAGAAACAATCGGCCGACAATGCTGGCTGCGGCGGTTATGCTTACGGCAGTCGCGGCACCGGTTCTTCCAAGATATTGACCGAGAAATGAAATCTGGTGCACCAGGAAGGCAATCTGCCCTCCCAGAGCCAACATAAAAGCGACGACGATGGCCCAAAAGGCCACGGTCTTAACGGCCTGTGCCCTTGACCAGACTTGCATTTGGGCGGCATAGTCGAGCGGTGATGAGGGCTTTTCAGCCGATAGGCCGTCGTCTAAATCACCGTCCGGGAACTGGTTGACATCCGAGGGGCGCTGCTTGATAAAAAACAGGGCTGTTGGTGTAATGACAATCCAAAATATCGCTCCCAAAACGGGCAATGCGGTCTTCAGTCCCCAATAGTCAATGGCGTAACTGGCAAAAGGTACAAGAACGATTCCACCCAAGCTCAAGCCGGTATTGGTAAGGCTCATAGCAAAGCCGCGTTTGCGGATAAACCAGTTGGTAATGAGGGTATTGACCGGCACGAGGGACGTGCAGCAAAATCCGATAGCTAAAAAAAGATAGACTCCATAAAGTTGCCAAGTTTCTGTGATCCGGCTTAAAAATAGGAAACCCAGGCCGAAAATCACCGAGCCGATGATGAGTATCCATTTAGGCCCGTATTTATCGATCAGGCGGCCGATGAGTAGACCGTAGATGCCCGAGGCCAGAAAATAAAGCGTAATGGCCGAAGATATGGTTGCCTTGGACCACCCATGCAAAGTCGATAATGGATCCAGAATGACACCGTGCCCGTAAAAACCGATTCCTGATGAGACAAACAAGATGGACATACCGGCTGATACCATCCACCAGCCGTAAAAAGCCCGGGTTTGCGGTTGAGGAGAGCCGTCCATCGGGGATTCTGAAGGTCGGCCTAAACCGATTTGGGGCATGGGTCGCCTTTCCGTTGTTTAATAAACCCTAACGCACGCTCAGTTTTAAAAAACAGATCTTCCAATAACTGGTCTGCCGCCGCAATCTCTTTTGCGGATGAAAAGGCGGAGTCTAGCTCCCTGAGAATCGTTTCGTAATGTTATCTGGGTATCCAGTCATATGGAGTCCTTTACGACGCTGTACGATCCGCCCGGCCGGCAATTCGGATCTTCTGTACCGCCAAAAGGGAGATCAGGCTCAGGATGGCGCCCCCGACAAAGGGGATGCGGTAGTCTACCACCCACAGCAGCCCGCCGATAACCGGCAGCACCACCGCGGCAATGTGATTGATGGTAAATCCCACCGCCATGCTCGGGGCGATATCTTTGGGATCGCCGATTTTCTGGAAGTAGGTTCTGATGGCGATGGCAAAGTTGAAAAAGATATGATCCAGGATGTAAAGGATGGCCACCAGCCATTTAGAGTCCACCGTCGCATAGGCCAGAAACACCCATATCAGGCTGAAATATTCCAATGACAACACTTTCCGTTCACCGTACCGGATGATGGTTTTCCCGATTACGGGGCTGAGAAAGTAATTGATAAGATTGTTGGCCACAAAAAGGACGGTGACCTCTTTGACGCTGTAATCGAACCGCTCCACCAACAGCAGGACCGAAAAGGCGATGAAAATCTGCCGCCGTGCGCCAGCCATGAAGGTGAGAAAATAATAGAGCCAGTATCGTTTCCGAAAAATCATTTTTTTCCGCTGCGGGGTCAGGTTGGCCTGTTCCGGGTTTTGTCGCAATCCCCACAAACCCGCAATCATGATCAGGCTTCCGATAGCGAAGTAGATCTGTGTGTAAGACAGAAACGTAGCCAGAACGTAGATCATAATACCGATCCCGATGCTCGCTGCTGCGGCATAGCTGCGCTGTTTGCCGAAAACCCATGGGGAGATCTCCTTGTCAAAATACTGGAGGGTAAGCGATTGATTGGTGGTTTCGTAGTAGTGGAACCCGAAACTCATGATCACAGTGGTCATCAATAGACCCGGATAGGAGGGAAATAGACCCGTCAGCAGGATGCCGAACCCCAGGGTGAGTATGGACAGGGCGGACAAGCGGTGTTCCCTGATTACCATAATGACAAAGATCACCAGGAGTGTCAGAAAGCCGGGGATCTCCCTTGCAGACTGGATGGCACCGATATGGCTCCCATTTAGTCCCGCCACTTCCACGGCAAAATTATTGAACAGAATCAGCCACGCCTGGATGCCGATGGAGGATGTGATGGTCAGTACCGCAAGATACCGGTACATGGGGGTTTTTGTGATATGTTCCATGGATTTTCTTTTTTAAGGTCCGTTTTAGATTTTCCGGGACTATCACCCAATAAAAGGCAGGGTTGTTAACGCCCGGAGAGTTATCCATTCCGTACTCCGGGGCCGCGCAGTCCACGGTGGGCCGGTATGGTCTTTTCCAGGAGTTCGAAACGGGTTTGTACGGACGAAACGGTTTCGCCCACCTGTCCGACATTCTCCGCCCGGAGCAGACCCGTGATCTGCTTGGCAGCGTTGAGATAGGCGACCCTGCCGGGAAGAACACCCATGATGCGGGCACATGTGTCATCCACCGCTGTCAGGTTGCGCCCCATGACCAGAACATTCGCCCTTTTGGGGGATCCCAGAATCGGGCCGTCCCCCTCCATTCCCACGATGCCGTCAACGATGGCAAAATCGGGTTTTACCGCGTGGTTGATATCCAGTATCATCGCGGGGATGCCGGCGAAATGGAGCACATTTTTGGGCCACCCATAATAGGAACCGGGCATCACGCCGAAAAGATTTTTCATTGAGGCGGTGATACCGGCCCAGTGATGGGTTTTCATTTTGGGCATGGAGACCACCCAATCCACTTTCTTCAACGTGACAGGAAGGGCCAGGGAGGGAAGGCTTGTAAAACGGCTCTCGTTGGCCTGGTTGTAGATGTCATCGAAATTCAAATCTACAAATTTCAGACCGGCGTGGGCCAGCATGTCGGACTGACCGGTTTCATCGAGAATCTGCAGGGTATCGGTACTGTGACCGGATCCCTCCGCCACCAGAACCGTTTTTGCATCCAGGCTGCGGAAAGCCTGGGCTGCCGCTTGAACCACCAGGGGGTGGGTGGTGCGGTGGATTCCGGGCCCTGCTTCCACTAAATTCGGTTTCAGCAGGATCCGTTTGCCGGACATCTCCTTTCGGGTGATCCCGAGCTCCGAAAAACCGGACAGGATAACGGCCTTTAAATCTTTTGAATAACCGGCCGCGTTGCCGATAAACACACTGGCCTTGAGATTCATCTTTTTTTGAACATACAGTCCGATACCACTGCCGCCGAAAAGGGCGCCAACGGCCCCGATGAGAAGTTGCCGACGGGAAATTCGGATCTCTTTTAACGGGATTTTGCCGGGCATCAAAAATGTTCCTTTAACTATCCCAAAACAGGGCTTCAGGGTTTGAAAGGGCTACCAGCAACACGGCCAGTTCGTCGAATTTATAGGGGCCTAAAGCGGTCTGCCGGGAGAGCACCTCCAGAATTTTCTGCCGGATGCCGGGGGGCCGCTTGCCCCACAGGGTCAGACCGATGATCAGCCATCCCAAAGAGAGGGGGGAGCGTACTTTGAGGATCTCAGATTCGGCGTAGGAAATGCTGGGCTGCACAGCCTCTACCGCCACATGCCCTTTTAGTGCGGCCAGTGCGATGCCTGTGGGGGCTGTCATGGGGGACAGCTCGTTTCCGAAAACGGCGATGTTTCCATAATTCCAACCGCCGCCTTTGAACTGCCGGTCCAGCAGAACCGCCGTGGCCTCCTTGACACGCACATGATCACTTAAATCGATGGCGGTCAGCGCCATCATCGCATACGCCGTCGGCAAAACCCAGGGCGAAGTACCCTCGATCCACGGCCAACCGTTCAGTTCGGTGTTATGCCCTGAGTAATCCGGTTTCGGAATCGTCATGGACCGGTTTGATATCAAAAAATTCACACCCCTTTTCAGGTTTTGGGTATGCGTTTCAGATCCTCTCCAGGCCAGGATGGCAAGCGGTGTGGGCCAGTAGGCACCGGGATGATCCGGGGAAAGTGAGACCCTGCCGTCGGGAAGTTGAAACGAAACAAGGGCATCGCGATGCCGAATCAGGTTTCTTTCCTCACAGTCACCGGCCGTATACGCCAGAATGGCCCAGGCGATGGCATCGGGCCGGGAAGGCCCTCCCGGGAGGAGGGAGAACCCGCCTTCAGGAAGTTCTCTCCGACTGAGTCGTTTGCATAATTCCAGGTTTTTTGACATACGCTGTATCGCCGATGATTGTTTCGGTTACACGAGTGTGTATGGGCATTTGACATGTTCCTGCCTGCCCGTGTTTAAAATTCCTAAAGCCCGTCGGCATTCCGCTCGAGGCATCATATCTATTCCTGCCATTTGGGTCCATTTTTATGCTTTAACGGGTACAGGACTCCCGACCGTTGCAGTTTCCGGATCAGGCGCTTTACATACCCCATTTCGGGAATGAAAAGCAAAGCCTATCGCCGGGCGTGACTTGAGTTTTGTGCAATTCCGCTTTCACGGGAGTTCTCGCAGAGAACCGGCTCCATTTTGCGGCTTCGCGGCGATCATATTTATGGGTCTTCCGAACCTTTGAAATCAGCTTGGCTGACGCTGGCCAGGCTTGCCAGCAGCAGCAGACCCGCCGTAGCGAAAATCAGACGATACGCATCGGCCTTAAGATGAGGGGTGCCGTCCAGAAACCATCCGGTGAGCATGGGAAGTGCCACCGCAAAAGGAAGGGTCAATATAGGGGCTACGGCAAAATAGCCGGTGCTGTCGGACAATCCGGAAAGCTTTTTTACTGCAGGCGCATAAGCGACATTTCGGATACCCCGGGAGGTGCCGATCAGGGCGCTCACTATGAAAAACCCCGTCGTGCTTTGGCTGAAGGTCAACACGCCGATGGCGGCCAAGGCAAAGAGTTTGGAGGCGACAAATTTGTTTTTCAGGGACAGCATCCCCATGGCACCGCAGATGATATTGCTGACGATGGCTCCGATATAAAGACACATGACAAAACCACCCGCTGCCATGGCAGGTGCGACACCGCAGTAAAGCGTGGCGTAATTGGCGTAAAAAGAGATGACCGTCACCAGGATGAAGTATTCGGTATCTCCGCCAAGGAAGAACAGGAAATTCCGATCGGACAGGATCTTTCGGAGGGTCCTGATCAGATAGGCGGGGAGGTATTCTTTCTTTTGCACTTTTTCAGGGCCGATGCGGGGGATCTCCCGGGTCAGCATAAAAAATAGAGAACCAGCGGCAAAAACCAGCCCGACAGTAGTAAAGGTCAAAGCTGATGCGGTGCGGGAAAACGCGTATCGCTCTACCAACTCCACGAGAAACAGGCTGCTGATGAGCTTGGCCACGTTGGAGGCAATCATCATGTATGCAAATCCGGCCACCGATTTCTGTTCCGAAAAGATCTGGACCAGGTAATTGAGCCACACCGGCAGGGTCATTCCCACGCAGATGGAAAACAACCCGTAACAGGAGAAAAAGAAAGTCACCATCCACTTGTCGTCTTCGATGACCAGCAGAAATCCACCGAGCAGAAACAGTGACAATCCCGATATCAAGTGGAGCAGGATCACGGCCCCGCGCTTGAATCTGAGGTCTTCGGTGATATAGCTCGAAAAGAGGGCAAAGATGGAACACCCGATGAAAAACAACGTAGGAATCAATCCGACGGCGGTACTGGAGGCGCCGAGGCTTTTCAAAAAGAGTTGTAGGAAGGTGGACTCAATCACCACCGGGAGCCCCAAACCCCACAGGAATTCCACGCTGGCAATTCCGACGACGTTCTGACGGTAATGCCGGTCAAGCTTTCGAGTGTGTTCTATGGTTGTGGTTGTCCTCATGTTTAAAAAAACGTTGCCGTTTCGAATCTATTTGTAAAACGCTTAAGGGCGCTTTCCGGGATAAAGCATTTTCCGCGGCCCCAAAGTGTTTGCCTGTACCGAATGAGGTGCAGTTACCGGATGCCAACGTCGTTGTCAATGTGCCATTTTGGGAGCGAGAAGACCACTGACCCGGAGGGAGATAACCCGCAGACCTGTGCCGTTAGCATTTAGCAAATAACTTTTGTCAGTCCGGAAGGTCGGCGGTTTTCTAATAACGGCCGAGGGAGAACCTGCAGTTCGATGTGGGAAAAGGCCTTGCAATATTTTTTCATTTTTCATATAGACTCTATAGGGAATTATTTCAAACCTTTATCCGAATCCAAGGACTTTCCCAATAACAGAAGATCCCAAATAACCGGCCCCTTTGTTGTATGGTTTCGAGCCATACGAAAAACGAACCAGAATCGGCCCGCCGGCGATCTTAGTCGCATCCCCGGCGGGCGGCAAGGAAATCGAACCGATGACTGATTCCGAACCCGCACTTAGAGTTGAAGATCTCCACAAAAGTTTCGGTAGCGTTAAAGTTCTGAAGGGTATCTCTCTTGAAGCGTATGAACAGGATGTCATATCTATTCTGGGGAGCAGCGGATCGGGAAAGAGTACGCTGCTGCGATGCATAAATCTGCTGGAAACACCCACTTCGGGGAAGGTGTATGTGCACGGAGAACTGATCCGGATGCGCGATGGGCGCGCCGGAGAGCGCCAGGCCGAGGATCGAAAACAGGTAGAGCGGATCCGTTCAAAACTGGCAATGGTGTTTCAGCAATTCAATTTGTGGGCGCATATGACCGTGCTGCAGAATGTCATCGAGGCGCCGGTGCACGTGCTAAAGATTCCCAAATCGGAGGCGATCGCACAGGCGGAACAATTGTTGGAACGGGTAGGGCTATACAATCACAGAGATTATTACCCGGCACACATGTCGGGAGGGCAGATGCAGCGCGCCGCTATTGCACGCGCCCTGGCCATGGAACCGGATATGCTCCTGTTTGATGAACCAACATCCGCTCTGGATCCTGAACTGGTGGGGGAAGTGCTCAAAGTGATGCAGAGCCTGGCCGAAGAGGGGCGTACCATGCTGGTGGTGACCCATGAAATGGGGTTTGCCCGCGGCGTATCCAACCGTGTGATTTTCCTGGATGAGGGATTGGTTGTGGAGGATGGGGAGCCCGAGGCGGTTTTCACACACCCCGAATCGGATCGGTTCAAAGAGTTTCTATCCGGCACTCTGGATTAGATTGATACCGGAAGCGGTTTAACCGTTTACTTCTCCTGCATCTAATAATTACCAATTCATGAATAGCAGATGGAGAAATGAGTGATGACTGATATTATAAGCTATTTCCCGCTGATTCTCAAAGGGATGCTGCTGACCGTGGAGGTCGCGTTGCTATCTCTGATTATCTCGTTTTTGCTCGGGATGATCGGCGCGGTGTCAAAGCTGTCCAATAACCGTTTGGCTCGCAGCGTCGCGGGTATCTATACGACGATCATTCGGGGGATACCCGATCTGGTTCTCATGACGATCATCTTTTTTGGCGGCCAGGTGCTGGTGAATGACCTCGGAGAGAAACTGGGTTGGGACTATATCGATGTGAGTCCCATGGCTGCGGGTGTGCTCACCATCGGCTTTATATTCGGGGCCTATATGACGGAATCTTTCCGGGGGGGTATACTGGCAGTCCCCCAGGGGGAAATCGAAGCCGGATATGCGTTCGGCATGAACTCCAAACAGGTTTTTTTACGGGTCACCTTTCCCGCCATGGTTCGACATGCGCTGCCGAGTTTCGGTAACAACTGGCTGGTGCTGACAAAAACCACCGCCCTGGTGTCGGTCATCGGCCTGCAGGATATGGTTTACAATGCCGGCGTCGCCGGCGGGACCACCCGAAAGCCGTTTACTTTTTTCTGTGTCGTTGCATTTTTGTTTCTGATCATTACCGGTGTCTCGGATCTGGGTATGAGATGGTTGGATAAACGCTATAGTGTCGGTGTGCGAAAGGCTTAGGACAGGCTATGGATTTCCAGGTGATCATTGACAATCTGCCCCTTTACTTCCAAGGGCTTTGGGTGACCATCGTGCTAGTCGTCTCATCATTGGCTTTAGGCTTGAGTTTGGCGGTGCCCATCGCCATACTGGCCACGGTAAAAAACCGGTGGGTGAGTTTCCTTCCCAAAGCCTACATCTATTTTTTCCGGGGCACCCCGCTCATCGTGCAGATGTATATGATCTATCACGGCATGGGGCAGTTCGAAACGATGCGCGAAAGTTTTTTATGGGTGGTCTTCAGGGAGGCATACGCCTGTGCTCTGATCGCATTTGCACTCAATACGGCCGGCTACACCGGGGAGATCCTCCGCGGCACCATCGAACAGACCGCCTTCGGTGAGCTCGAGGCCGCAAAGGCATGCGGCATGTCCACCGTGACGACCTATCGCCGGATCATCCTGCCCAGTACTTTCCGGAGGGCATTGCCCGCCTATGGGAATGAAGTGATCTTTATGCTCCACGGGAGTTCGCTGGCTGGGGTCATCACCATCATCGATCTGTTCGGGGCTGCGAGAATCGTCAATTCAAGGAACTTCGTCCCCTTTGAAGCTTATATCACAGCAGGGCTTTTTTACCTTGCCCTGACCTTTCTATTGGTGTGGGGATTCAAAAAGGCGGAGTACCATTGGCATGCCTATTTGCGCCCGAGAACCAGCTAGTGTCCGTTCAGAAATGGCCCTTTTTCCGCTGAGCGGCGTCCTTCAGTCTTCGCCTTTCAGGCTACTCCCCGACAGGCCGCGGGTTATCCGGCTGCGACCTACAGTACCTACAGGGTCAGCAGGTTTTCGCCTTTTCCTTCGATGGGCGTTTTCCCTGCGATTTTGGCCAGGATTCGGCCGGGTCGGGCATAGCGGTCCAGATTGATGGAAAAAATGGTGCCAGGGGCCTGGTTTTTCACCTGGATCACTTGATTTTCGGTGTCGGTTTCCAATGGGTTGATGATTTCAGCGATCGCCTCTCCGGCATCGACCTGTTCGCCCGGTTTCTTCAAAAACACGACTACACCGGTTGCCGGAGCCTTCACTTGCTCCACACCTTTTAAGGGGGTCGCCTCATGTTTCAGGGGGGGCAGATCGGGTGCATTCCCCTCGATAAAACCCCTTCTCTGTAGAAACCGGTAGATGTTATCCGCATCCTTTGCGGCCTGTGCATGGGTCACATCGGAAATACCCCGTAGTTCGATGGTGGCGGCCAGACAGGCATTGGGGATGGGAGCCGCCGGGAATTTTTCAGCCAGGTCCCACCAGAGCCGGCTGCAGGCTTCATCGTATGGGTTTCCCCCGGATTTTTTAGCCAAAAGGGTCGCCTCGGCGCCGAGTTGAGCCGACAGATCGGCCGCATCCGGCCAGAGGGGGGTCCCCATATAGACGTGCATTACAGACTCGTAATCGCAATGGAGGTCCAGCACGATATCCGCATCGAAGGAAAGGGATAATAGCCGGTGTTTTAAAAACTCGGCTTCATCAATGGGGGTTATCTTTTTTAGTAAATCCGCCATTGTTTCCCGGATCAGAGTCACGTTTTTACCGGGAGTGTCCTCCAGACGATCCTTAATTCGGTCGGCAACCTTTTCGATAAGATCAATATGGTTGCGGTTAAAGTTGATGCCGTTGAAAAAATCGAACCGGCCAATCAAAAATTCATCCCGCCACTGGCTGACACCGATGGGATTTGCCACCGGCACGAGAACGATCCGGCCCTTGACCCTCTGCTCCGCATCGGTGCGATCCAGCCGTTTGATGAGGTGATGCATGACCACAAATCCCGGCGGTTCGTCAGCGTGGAGTCCCGCCTGGATGTAGGCCTTGGGCCCGTCCGTTGGATCGCCGTAGCGGATAACTGTCAACGACCGCTGGTTTCCCATGCTGGAGTTGGGCAGGGCCAGCTTTTTGACCGTTTTGGTTTGCGTTGTCACCTTAACGATACTCCTCTGAAATTGGAACAATGCTCGCTTAAAACCAAATGGGGGAGCATGCTCCCCCATTTGATCATGCGATGCGTTCGGCTTTATTCGCCGTAAACGTTGAAATCGAAATACTTGTCCTGAATTTTTTTGTAGGTACCGTCTGCGCGGATCTGATCGATCGCTTTGTTGAACATCTCTACAAGATCCTTGTCTTTTTTGCGGATGGCGATCCCGGCACCTTCACCGAACCAGCGCGGGTCCACCAGGTCGGGACCGACGAACTCATAATCCTTCCCCTCCGGTTTCTTGAGAAATCCATCGGACACCGCTATGCTGTCGGCGAGGATCAGATCGAGCCTGCCGGCTGTCAGATCCAGGTATGCTTCATCCTGTGTGCCATAACGTTTGATCTTGACATCTTTGCCGTAATTGTCCGTCAGGTAACTGTCATGTATGGTGGCACGCTGCACCCCAACGGTTTTGCCTTTCAAAGCCGCTTTTGAGAAATTGGGAATCAGGCCCTTTTTACAGGCAAATTTAGCAGGTGTTTGATAGTATTTATTGGTAAAGGCGACCTTTTTCTTCCGCTCTTCGGTGATGGACATGGAAGCGACGATGGCGTCATATTTTCGTGCCATAAGGGCCGGAATGATTCCGTCCCAATCCTGTGCCACCAATTTAACGTCAGCGCCCATGGCTTTGACCAGCGCTTTTGCGATATCGATGTCAAACCCTTCCAATTTGCCGTCGGGGGTCGTCCAACTGAAGGGCGGGTAGGCGCCTTCAACGCCGATTCGTATGGTTTTCCAATCTTTCGCCTGAACTGTTACCGCCGAGAACAGAATGACCATTGCCATGACAGCGACTATTTTCTTCATAAGAACTCCTCCTGGTTAGAATGTGAATTTACCCGTTACAATTGTCGTCAATCGGCTTACTTCAAGGTGTGTGAAACGATCGTTGTTTCTCTGATAAGATGAGAGCAAAAAACGGCAAAATGAAAAGAGAATTATCAAAATCAATACTCAATGGGCCAATGCTGTTTATGAAGATGCGCTACCGGACAGGCGGATTAAAAAAAGAACGTTTACGACAATATAAAAACCGGTTTTTGATGTCAAATTGTTTTTCCTTGGGCATCCGTGGATCAAGGTGTGGATCAGGTCAAAAAAATAATATTGATGGGTGTCATCGTCAAAAAGCCCCTGCCGCCAACATCTCTATATGGTTTCGAATATTTCTCCGGAAATGCTTCCGTCGCATACTTTGGTCACCGAACCTGTCATCGTGGCGCGAAAGCTTTTGTCCAATTGGATACTGATTTCTCCCCCCGGCATGTGAACCGTTACGCTCGAATCACATCTCCCAATTTTATGTGCCACCGCGGCAGCTGCCGTGCTGCTGCTGCCGGATGCCAAAGTGTAGCCAGCGCCTCGCTCCCAGATTTCGATCCGGATGTTGGAACGATCCAATATCTTGAGAAACTGGACATTGATTCGATTGAGAAACATCGGATGGGTCTCAATTTTGGGGCCGTATCGATGGGCGATCTCCTTGGAAGGGGGTTCTGATAAAACCACGCAATGGGGATTTCCCACGGTTGCCGCACAGAATTTTAATTGACGGCCGTCGATATCGATTGTTTCATTCAGCACTTCTCTTTCAACACCGTCAACCGGGATCCTTCGGCTGTTGAAGCAGACTTTTCCCATTTCCACTGTGACACTTTTACAGTCGTGGCGGACCGCGCATGAGACGACGCCACCGGCGGTCTCGACGGTAAAGGTGAATTTGTCGGTGAACGATTCATCGATGAGAGAACGCGCAAAAATGCGCAATCCATTGCCGCTTTTTTCCGCTTCACTACCGTCCGGATTGAAAATTTTCAGGCCAAAGTCACACTTCCGGCTCTTGAGGGGACCCAGCAAAATACCATCGGCCCCCACACCGTAGTTTCGGTGGCAGACCAGACGGATCATCTCCGCATCCATTTCGTTTTTCAGTTTTGCGGGATTCAACACGAGATAGTCATTGCCCAAAGCGTGGTATTTGGCGTATTTCATCTCTTTTTTCCTTCGACCCATTCTTGCAGCATGATTCGCACCGATCGACTCATTTCATGGTTAAAATCGGCATCGAATTTTCGCTTGTACATCAGCTGGCCGACATTCCGGGCGCCGTTTACCTCTTTGCGCCCCCAAAAATCTGTTCTCGGCGCCTTCGAAACATCTCCTCGAACGCCTCTTTTCCAAAACGCCGGTACCGATCCTTGAATATGACATATTTTTCATCAAATCGTTGCGTCAGAGGCCTTTTCTGTTGCTGGTCGGTGGGATAGCCAAAACATACCAGGATGATCGGGAATACATATTCAGGCAGGTTGAACAGCTCTTTGTGAACCTCGCAATTTTCCAGAATATCCCCGATGTAGCACGATCCGATCCCCATTGACTCTGCAGCGGTAACAGCGGTATGTGCAGCGATGAGGGCATCGCAGCACGCCAGAAACAGGTCTCCTTCCGCCGGTTTTCGCATGGCGATCCCCTCCTGCTTACAGACCTGTTCAACACCCGATATCCGGAAGTAATCATACCATCGCTGATAATCTGCCAAAAACAGCAAAACGAGGGGTGCTTTTGCAATAAACGGCTGGTTGTCGCAGGTCTCGGCGAGCGTTTCTTTCGAAGCCGCATCCTCAACCTCAATAACGGAATACAGCATCATATTGCCTGCTGTGGGGGCGCGCATGGCTGCTGAAAGAATTTTTCTTTTGATCTCCTGACTGATCGCCCTTTCTTCATAAGCGCGAACCGACTTGCGTTTCAGGAGCAATGCCATCGTGTCATTCATCAAATTGCCTCCCGTCCATCCCCATATGCCACAGGCGTTTTGTCTATTGTCCCAGACGTCTACCTGCCGATATCGCTGGAAATAGTCTTTTTTCCCCATGGTGTATCAATGGTTGCCGTCAGATAGGAAGTCCGATCTTGGGGAAGGGGGTAGATTTTAACCAGATCTGTCGCCCCGATGGATGCCAAGATCGAGTGGAACCAGGATGGATACGGATGGTGAATCTCCAGACCCTGAAACCGGCAACCCAGGTCCGCCATTTTTACGGCGGGATGCCGATCAGTTTGCCACTCAATTGCATAAGGCAGCATGCCGCCGGCAAGGAGCCGGCCGTCATCGGGAAGGCTGAAATACCAGCTCAAATCAGCCCTTTTAACCAATTCTGCTTTTCCGAATGAAATCGGGGATTGCCGCAGAAACCGATCTATATCGGAGGTGTTGACCACCCAGGTGAGCAAAGTGGGTTGTTCTGAGATGCGCCGTCTGACAGAAGGGTCGTCCAGACCGAACCATCGGGGGCGATCAGGTGAATCGATATCGGGATTGACGGCGATCACTTCAAGAAAAACGTGATCACCCAATCGCATCAAGTGGTTGTGAGTGCCCATTTTCAGATGCACGCCGCCGTAAGGCATATCCACACCCAGGCACTCCCGGACATAGGAGATACCTTGGGATAGTTCCTTTGCCCCGATCACAAGATGGTCTATCCTTGTCCGCAAGCCATCAATTCCTTTTAAATGCCAATTGCAATCCAAGCCCTACGATTATCGTTCCGCTCACCCGCTGCAGCCAACTCCCGATTTTTTCATTATTTCTCAAGGTGACAGTCATCATCGATGCCGAATAAGCCAGAAAAAGACACCATAAAAAACCGGTCACCATAAATGTGCCCCCAAGGATCAGAAACGGGAGCGGTCCGTACGAATTTCCCGGACTGATGAACTGGGGAAGAAAGGAGAGAAAGAAAAGCGCCACTTTGGGATTCAGCACATTGGTCAACATTCCTTGGCGGTAAATTTTCAACAAAGTGGATCGCTCAATTGTCAGCGGCTTGTCTTCAAATACCGGCGAGCGCTCCATGATCATTCTTATCCCCAGATAGATCAAGTATCCTGCGCCCATATATTTGACGATCATGAATAATGTAGCAGAAGAGCTGAGGATGAGCGATAGCCCGAAAGCGGCACCGATGGTATGGATCAGACATCCCGTTTCGATTCCCAGAACCGAGACGATTCCTGCTCTTCTTCCCTGGGCGATGCTCCGTGTCAGAATGTATATGGTGTCGGAGCCAGGCGTCAGGTTCAGCAAAAAACCAACCAATACAAATGCCGGAAAGTTTTCAATACCGAACATCGTCTTTCTCCCTTAAATTTCGAATATTATGCTACTCACTCGACACCTGTCGGCAACGTCAATCAAGCCTCTTTTCGTGGCCACCCAAATCCTGGTCCTTTGGGTCGGGATTGTTTTCCCGGCATGGGCTCACCCCCGCTGAGAGTTATCCCAATCTTTTTAAGCCTGGTGCGCTATATCCCACCAGCCTTCGGATTTCAATTGTTTGTGATAATTTTGACATAAAAATTGAAATGTATCTACCATAACCTTTCTTTGATCCAATCCGATTTGTTCCATCGAAAGCCCGCGACGGGTTGCGGCCAGGAGCATGGAATTAAATCCTGAATCCTCATAATCTGAAAACCGTGTGCATTGCACAGGCTTTTCGATGCCTGAAAAAACCGCGTACGCTTTTTCGATGAGTCTTTCTTATTCCATTATCTCTCTTTGCAGCGGGTTGCGGTTCTGGTCGTTAGAGCAATCATCATCGGCAAATCTCGGGCGCTGCCGGGAATCATGAATGGTCCTATCAGGGCCTTTTTATTTCGACGGTGCGGAAACCGGCGGAAAGACGTTTCAAACTCCTTTTGGAAACGGTGACGCCAAGGCCTGGTGCCGACAGAGGTCCGGCTTTTCCGCCCGGGTCGAAAGAAACGTTTTTTGTGGTGACGTTCTCTTTGAGAAGAAATTCATCGTAGGACCCATCATTATAGACGGCGTCCCGACACAACAGGCCGATCAGTCTTCCGGCCGCCGAGAGAATACCCGATTCACCGAGCTGGCAGGCGATCTGAAAGGGTACTTTTTTTTCACGCAGATACTGAATGATGCGAAGAGAGTTGAAAATACCGC
>CAZWAE010000046.1:0-7200 GCA_964631805.1 uncultured Desulfobacteraceae bacterium
CAGTCCGAGGTCGCGGAATATCTTGTCCGGCGGATGCCGGAGGTTGACGGGGTGTTTTTACAGGGCGAAAGCGAGGTGGCCGTGGCCTATATGATTTTTGGGGCCGCCGCTGCCGGTGCTCGGGTTTTTACCACCTCATCCAGTCCCGGCATCAGCCTGATGAGCGAGGGCATCAGCTATATCGCAGGTGCGCAATGCCCTGCCGTATTCGTCAACATCATGCGAGGAGGACCGGGACTCGGAGGGATTCTTCCTTCTCAGGCGGATTACCTCCAGGCCACCAAAGGCATCGGGCATGGTGATTTCAGGATGCTGGTCATGGCACCAGCCAGTGTTCAGGAAGCCGTTGAGATGACCATGATGGCGTTTCCTTTGGCGGAAAAGTATCGGGGACCCGTGATGATTCTGGGCGACGGCCTGATCGGGCAGATGATGGAGCCGGTCGAGTTTTCCGATGATCTCCAGGCCGAACCGCTGAATAAGGATGAGTGGGCGGTCAACGGGATGGACACCCGTAAAAGCGATCGTCGAAATCTGATACGTTCGCTTTATCTGGATCCGGAACAACTCAACAACAACAATCTGATCTTGAAAGCCAAATATGACCAGATGAAGCGTGAGGAAGTTCGTTATGAGGGTTACCATATCGACTGCGATTACCAAGCGCTCATTGTCAGTTACGGTACCATGAGCCGCGTATGCCGCACAGCGGTCGACCTTCTCAAGGAGGAGGGATTGAATGTCGGGATGATCCGGCCCCAAACCATTTTCCCATTTCCTGAGAAAGCGGTGGCGGCGGCGGCGGCTAAAGAGAGCTGCCGGGTGGTTGCCTCTATTGAGATGAGCATGGGACAGATGGTCGAAGATGTTGAGCGGTCGGTTCGGGGTCAGAAACCGGTGCATTGGTTTGGAAAATGCGGCGGGGAGGTGCCGACGCCCGAAGAGGTTGTCGAATTTATCAGAGAATTGGCAACTGAAGGGTAGATCCTTTCATGCTGATTATATTGTGCTCCGGCCTTTCCCACGCGGAAAACGGCCGGGTAAGGAGTAAATCCAATGGCAAAAGGCAAATCCAGGGGTAAAGCGTTCAGCAAGCCGGTGGCGATGGCTGATACGATCACCCATTATTGTCCGGGGTGCACCCACGGGGTGATTCACCGCCTGCTGGCCGAAGTGATCGATGAACTGGACATCAGAGGACGAACCGTCGGGGTTGCACCGGTGGGTTGTGCCGTACTGGCATACAACTATTTTACCTTTGATTTTATGGAAGCCTCCCACGGAAGGGCGCCGGCCCAGGCCACCGGGATCAAGCGGGTTCGTCCCGATCTTGTGGTGTTCACCTATCAGGGGGACGGGGACCTGGCGAGCATCGGTATGAGTGAGATTATTCATTCGGCCAACCGGGGGGAGAAATTCACCACTATTTTTGTGAACAATGCCGTGTACGGGATGACCGGCGGTCAGATGGCGCCGACGACCATGCCGGATCAGCGGACCACCACCTCCCCTTTCGGAAGAAATGTGGATGATGTCGGGATGCCGGTAAAAGTTGCCGAACTGATCGGAGCCCTTCAGACCCCTGCTTACATTACCAGGCAGTCGGTTTTGAAACCGAAGTATATTGGCCGGGCCAAGAAAGCGATCAAAAAGGCATTTGAATATCAGCTGGAAGGCCGATGCTTCAGCTTTGTAGAGGTGGTGAGCACATGTCCCACCAACTGGGGGCTGACACCGGTGGAAGCCGTAAAGTGGGCAGAAGAGACCATGCTGCCCTATTATCCGCTGGGAGAATTTAAAACACCGGAATAATGAAAGCCAAAATGATAAAGCTGAAAGTCGGAGTGTTTTTCAATACTGATTTTTTCGTTCAGTTCCCTTTCGCACCGACCTTCAGCCTGGAGCCCATTCAATTGGAGGCATCATGCAAAGTGAAGTAATGTTCGCCGGTTTCGGCGGGCAGGGTATCCTGCTCATGGGGAAAATCCTGGCGCACGCGGCAATGGAGGAGGGGTTGGAGGTCGCCTGGGTGCCGTCTTACGGTCCGGAGATGCGGGGCGGAACCGCTTATTGCACAGTGGTGGTCGGAGACCGGCCCATTGGTTCCCCCATCATCAAGAACCCGCTACATTTGGTGGCCATGAACAGACCCTCCCTGGAAAAGTTTGCGGCCACAGTCAAACCGGAGGGTGTGATCCTGATCAACAGTTCTCTGATCTCCATCGATTCCGGCCGCGATGATATCGATGAACTCAAGGTGGCGGCGGTGGATATCGCCAAAGAGATCGGCAGCGTGAAGGCTGCCAATATCGTTGCGCTTGCCGCATTCGTTGCGCGGAGCAAGGTGGTTGATTTCGAATTGCTCCGACAGTGTGTAAAGGAAGAGTTTGCAAGAAAGGCCAAGTTGATTCCCATGAACATGACCGCTCTGGACCAGGGCTTTAAGGCCGCCACAAAACAGTGAGCCGCTCACCTCGCCGATGAAATTATCTGTTCCCGGACATATTCAGGCCATTGCTCCCTATAAGCCCGGAAAACCCCTCGACGAACTCGAACGGGAGTACGGTATTTCCGGGTCCGTTAAGCTGGCATCCAATGAAAATCCGCTGGGGCCTTCCCCGATGGCGTTAAATGCCATCCGGCAATCCCTTTCAAGCCTCCACCGCTATCCGGACGGCGGTGGATATGAACTGATCCGTAAAGTTGCCCGATCTTTGGGAGTGGATGAGGGTTGTGTCGTCCTGGGGGCCGGTTCCGATGACATTATCGGGATGCTCATTCGGGCTTTTTTGTGGCCCGGATCCGAGGCCGTTGTCCCCAATCCCTCCTTTTTGATGTATCCCATCGGGGTGGCCGTAAGCGGTGCCGGATTGGTCAGCGTGCCTTTATCCTCACTGACCATTGACCTTGAGGCGATGGGCAAAGCCGTTACCGAGAGAACAAAATTGGTCTTCATCTGCAACCCCAACAATCCCACCGGAACCATTGTGCGCAGGCAAAATTTTGAACGATTTATAGAAGCACTACCGGCGGGCGTTGTGGTCGTGATGGATGAAGCCTATACCGAATTCGTCCGGGATCCCGGGCACTTCAGCGGGATCGATTACCTGGATTCCGATCACCCGGTGGTTGTGCTGCGCACCTTTTCAAAGGCATATGGCCTGGCCGGCCTCAGAATCGGCTACGGCATCATGCCCGTTGAGATCGCTGATATTCTCCATCGTGTGAGGCAGCCGTTTAACGCGGGGGCGCTCGGCCAGATCGGTGCTGCGGCCGCAATTGACGATACCGCTTTTCTTCAAAGAAGTGTTTCCCTGGTACATGAAGGCCTTGACCGGCTTTTTGAGGGTCTGAGCACTATGGGAATACGCTATTTTCCCACGCAGGCTAATTTTTTCCTGATTGATGTGAAAACGGATGCGAACCGCATATTTGAAAAAATGTTGGAGAAAGGGGTGATTGTTCGTTCCATGGTATCGTATGGGTATCCGACCTATATACGGGTGAATGTCGGTCTTGCCAGTGAAAACGAACGATTTTTATCCGCCTTGGAAAGAGTGCTCGATGGCGAAGCACCCGTAAAAAGAGGGGGCAATGGATAAGGAATCGATCCATTTTGAAGCCGGGGTTCAGACGGAAAACCCGTTTGGCGATCTGGTGGTCACCATCGACGGTCCGGCGGGTGCCGGGAAGTCGACGGTCAGCCGTTTGTTGGCGCGGCAGCTGAATTATCGATATATCGATACCGGCGCCCTCTACAGGGGAATTGCCCTGGCGGCAGCGGTAGATGGGATCGAACCTGATGATGACACGGGTCTGGCTTCGGTTTGTCGGCATCTCGACTTGGAATTTATCCGCGATGGCGGGGTGTTGCGCCTGTTGTCAAACGGAAATGATATCACCGATAAAATCCGCACCCCGGAGATCTCCATGATGGCATCCGCGGTATCGGCCCGGCAGGTTGTCAGAGATTTCCTGCTGGATCTTCAGCGATCCATGGGACGGGAGAAAAGAGCTGTTTTTGAGGGACGTGACATGGGGACGGTGGTATTTCCTGAAGCCGATGTCAAATTTTTTCTCGATGCGTCCGGCAAAACCCGTGCACTCCGGCGGTTCAAAGAGGATTCGACAGGTGGGGGGCCGTCGTTGGAAAAAGTGGAAGCGGAGATGCGGCAGCGGGATGAAAATGACACCAAGCGAACTCTGGCCCCCTTAAAACCGGCAGAGGATGCCATCCTCATCGACTCTACCCACATGACGGTGGAGGAGGTGGTCAGCCGGATGCTGGATCATGTCCGCCTGGCAGCGGGTTAGTTAAAATTCGCTCTTGTTTTTTTAAATAGTTATGATAACGTCCACGAGATTGGGCTGACCTATGGAAGATCGTCCAAAAAGAAAATATGGTGAGGGGGTAACGTACTAAATGGAAAACACTGAAAAAAACCATTCAACTGAAAATCTGGAATCAGAAGAAGTGTCCCATTCTAATGATGGGCCGCAAGAGGAAGAGGTCCGCAATACGGCAGCTGAGGATGACAGCGCCGAGGATTCGGAAGGGTTAGATGAGGACCTGGAAGAAGAGGACAGCATGGAAAGCCTCATGGAGATGTATGAGGAGAGTTTCAAACGGTTTGCTGAAGGTGAAGTTGTGACCGGCAAGATCATCTCCGTTGACAAGGACCATGTGCTGGTGGATATCGGTTATAAATCCGAGGGCCAGATTTCGATCCGGGAATTTGCCGATGAAGAGGGTGTCACACGGGCCGAGGTCGGGGATGCCGTAGAGGTCATGGTTGAATGGTGGGACGATGAAAATGAAGTTGTCGTTTTATCGAAAGAGAAAGCTGAGAAAGTAAAGGTCTGGGAGGAGATCAAAGTTGCCCACGACAATGATGACACCGTCGAGGGAGTGATCACCAATCGGGTAAAGGGCGGTTTTTCAGTGGATATCGGGGTGCAGGCATTTTTGCCCGGTTCACAGGCCGATCTGCGGCCGGTCCGCAATCTGGACGAAATGGTCGGACAGACCTTGAATTTCAAGATTTTGAAATATAACCGCAAACGCAGCAATATTGTCCTGTCCAGAAGAGTGATCCTGGAGGAGGAACGGTCTGCAAAGAGATCGGCGACCCTGGCTTCCATCCATGAAGGCAAGGTGGTTGACGGTGTTGTCAAAAATATTACGGAGTACGGTGTGTTTGCGGATCTGGGTGGTGTTGACGGTCTGTTGCACATCACCGATATCTCCTGGGGGAGAGTGAAACACCCATCCGAACTATTTTCGGTAGGGGATGAAATCAAGGTGAAGATCCTGAATCTTGATCTTGAAAAAGAACGGGTGTCACTTGGCATGAAACAACTGAGCGCTGATCCATGGTCCGTTGCCGCAGAGAAATATCCGGTGGGGTCAAGAGCCACGGGACGGGTCGTCAGCCTGACCGATTACGGCGCATTTGTTGAGCTCGAAGAGGGTATCGAAGGGTTGATCCATGTTTCGGAGATGTCCTGGACACGCAAGATCCGCCATCCCTCCAAGGTGGTATCGGTGGGGGAAGAGGTGAATGCCATTGTGCTGGATATCAAACCCGATAACCGCAGGATTTCTCTCGGAATGAAACAGGTGGTCCCGAATCCCTGGGATGTCATCAGTGAAAAATACCCAGTGGGGACGACCATCGAAGGGAAAATTAAAAATATTACCGATTTCGGTTTGTTCATCGGTATTGACGAGGGGATCGACGGACTGGTTCACATCTCCGATATTTCATGGACCAAACGGATCAAGCATCCTTCCGAAATTTTCAAGAAAGGGGATGTGGTTCAAGCGGTGGTTCTTGATATCGAAAAGCATCAGGAGCGATTCTCCCTCGGCATCAAGCAGCTTCAGGACGATCCCTGGAAATCTGTTGCCGAGCGGTATGAGGTGGGCAAAGAGATCACCGGAACCGTCACCAATTTGACCGACTTTGGTGTATTTGTAGAACTCGAAGAGGGTATCGAGGGCCTCGTCCACGTTTCCGAAATCAGTAAGGAGAAGATAAAAACCCCCGTCGGGAAGTATGCCATCGGCGAGGTGATCACTGCAAAGGTTATGAATATCAACAGCGATGAGCGCCGTATCGGTCTCTCCATCAAGCGTCTTGAAATGGAGGACGACCAGAGTCTTCTGAGCGAATATGTCAGCAACGCCAGGCAACCGACCTCTACCTTCGGTGAGATTCTCAGGGAGAACCTTCAGGAGAAGCTCAATGGGGATGAGTAAGGGTTCGCCCTAAGATTCTCTCTATTGTTGCCATTTATTTCGTATTAAAATCGACAGTGCCGCTTCGTGCGGCACTGTGTCGTTTCAAAGGCTATGTTTTCACGCAGGCATCCACATCTTTTTTTTATTCTGATCTTCTCGGCCATTGTGGCTTCGGCCACGGTGCTCTTGACCCTTGTCGTCACCTTTGGATTGAGGGGAACCTGGTTTGACGGCATGATTCCGGCCGGTGAGGAAGTGGTCGGAGTGATTGAGGTCAACGGGGTCATACGGGACGCGCGAGACGCTCTTGAGCAACTCAAGGTTTTCAGAGAGGATGAGGCGGTTAAAGCCATTGTGGTTCGAATCGATTCCCCCGGTGGGGGGGTCGGTCCCTCCCAGGAGATATACAGAGAGATCCGCAAGACGCTGAAAGTCAAACCCGTGATTGCCTCCATGGGATCGGTTGCAGCATCAGGGGGGTATTATATTGCCGCCGGAGCCGCGAAGATCATGGCCAATCCCGGTACCATCACCGGCAGTATTGGTGTTATCATGGGATTTACCAACTATGAGGAGTTGCTCCAGAAAATCGGTTTGACTCCCATCGTGGTGAAGAGCGGTGAGTACAAAGATATGGGATCCCCGGTCCGCAAGATGACGCCAGGGGAACGAAAACTGTTTGAAGGGTTGGCCGAGAAGATTCACGGACAATTCATCCGGGACATCGTTGAGGGTCGCGGGATGGCGTCGGAAAAGGTTGAAAAGCTGGCTAACGGCAGAATTTTCACAGGCGAAGAATCAAAAGAGTTCGGTTTGACCGATCGGCTGGGGAACCTTGAGGATGCCGTTGACTGGGCCGGTCGCATGGGGGGCATAAAGGGCGATGTCAACGCCGTTTATGCCAAAGAGAAAACCCTGACTTTTCTAGAGTATCTGCTCATGCATTCACCCATCCG
>CAZWAE010000046.1:7300-9546 GCA_964631805.1 uncultured Desulfobacteraceae bacterium
CCATACGCAACAAAACTTCTGGTTCATCAAAAGGTATCGGCCCTCCTACTCGAACAAATCGACATTCCCCATTCCCCGTCGGATGATCTCGGGGGCGTCGTCTATCAATGATACGACACTGGAGGGCCGGCCCGTTACGGGGCCCCCGTCGATCACCACGTCGATTCTGTTTTTAAAATAATCGAAAATCAGCGAAGGGTCTTCAAAAGTTTCGCCATCGGGTGTTTTGGCGCTGGTGGAAAGGATCGGGTGACCCAACTCCTCGACCATGGCCAGGCAGATGGGATGATCCGGCACGCGAATTCCTGCCGTTTTCCGACGTGTCAGCATGATTTTGGGAACCAGTTTGGAACCTTCAAGCACAAAGGTATACGGTCCGGGCAAAAGACGCCTCATGGTTTTGTATGCGTAATTTGTGACTTTGGCGTAGTGGCTGATGTTCTTCAGGCTTGAGCAGATAAAGCTGAATGGCTTTTTCTTGTCCCTTTGCCGCAGCTGATAAATTTTTTCGATCGCCTTTTTATTCATGATATCGCAGCCGATACCGTAAAAAGTATCCGTTGGATAGGCGATAATTCCGCCCTTTTTCAGGACTTCGGCAACGCGTAGGATCAACCGTTCCTGGGGGTTTTGAGGATTAATTTTCAGCAGCATTGAAATGGTTCCTTTCCGAGAGTCCTACGCTATGACAGATTCAAGAGCCCGGGCGTTTTTGCCGTCAAACCGCATCCCGGAACATACACGGTCCGGATCAAGGGCACACAACCCACGCAACTCGAAGGCTCAATTAATACAAATCCGCGGGAGAGGCAATAACTAACCGAAGCGTCATGGTGTTTTCGTTGTTTCACCGCGCCATGGATCATCCATTCCACTCCTTTAAAGAAATTGCGTAAAACACCTGGGCCTCAGAACGAACCACGGGAAAAAATGATTGATAAAGGAGAGCCCTTTTGATATCTACAATCAACTCGAAATGGCAGTCTCCAAGTTTATCCCCAGCAAACCTGAGATAGCCCTCAAGTTGCTGATTCCTAACGAAAAATCCTGTTCGGAGGACCCATGGCAGAAATTTCCACTGAAGAAGCATATTCCTTTGACGATGTATTGCTGATTCCCAATTATTCCGATGTCCTGCCCAAGGATGTCAACGTGGCCACACGGCTGACCCGGAATCTAACGCTGAATATTCCCATTGTCAGTGCCGCTATGGATACGGTTACCGAATCCCGGACTGCCATCAGCATGGCAAGGGAGGGGGGTATCGGCTTCGTTCATCGTAATATGAGCATCGAGAGCCAGGCCATCGAAGTCGATAAGGTAAAGAAATCGGAGAGCGGGATGATCATCGATCCCGTGACCATTCATCCGGATCAAAAGGTGATAGAGGTCCTTGAGCTGATGAAAAAGTACCGCATATCAGGGGTTCCCGTCACCAGCGGGGACCGACTGGCGGGGATTGTCACCAATCGGGATCTGAGATTTGAGACAGAGACGGATAAAAAGGTTTCCGAAGTGATGACCAAGGATGATCTGATTACCGTTTCCGAGGGGATCTCTCTGGAGGAATCCAAGAAGATGCTGCACCGGCATCGCATAGAAAAATTGTTGGTGGTGGACAATAAGGGGAAACTCACCGGCATGATCACCATCAAGGATATCGAGAAAGTTAGAAAGTATCCCCGGGCCTGCAAGGACCGGATGGGTCGCCTGAGAGTGGGGGCGGCCGTCGGTGTCGGACCGGATATGGAGGAACGCGCCGAAGCCCTGCTTGCTGCCGGTGCTGACGTCATCGTGATCGATACCTCCCATGGACATTCCAGGAATGTGATAAATGCCGTAAAAAATTTAAAATCTGATTTTCCGGCCATGGAACTGATTGCCGGTAATGTGGGCACCGCTGAGGGGGCGAAAGATTTGATCGATGCCGGTGTGGATGGCGTGAAAATCGGCATCGGTCCCGGATCCATCTGCACGACCCGGATAGTCGCCGGTATCGGAATACCCCAGGTTACCGCCATTATGAATTGCCGGTCGGTGTCGGCGGAAACCGGTGTTCCGCTCATTGCAGACGGCGGCATCAAGTATTCCGGGGATCTGACAAAAGCCATCGGAGCCGGCGCTCACTCGATAATGATCGGCAGCATCCTGGCCGGAACCGAGGAGAGCCCGGGGGAAAGAATCCTCTTCCAGGGCCGCACCTACAAGGTATACCGGGGGATGGGCTCCCTTGAGGCAATGAAGAA
>CAZWAE010000046.1:9646-21009 GCA_964631805.1 uncultured Desulfobacteraceae bacterium
AGGGCCGCACCTACAAGGTATACCGGGGGATGGGCTCCCTTGAGGCAATGAAGAAGGGCAGCAAAGACCGATATTATCAGGGGGAGGATGCGGAAGAGGACAAACTGGTGCCAGAGGGGATCGTGGGAAGAGTTCCATACCGGGGGCCGATTTCGGAAACCATTTTTCAGCTGGTGGGAGGGCTGAAAGCCGGAATGGGATATGTGGGAAGCCATACGCTCGAAGAACTGAGGACAAAAGCGAGATTCAAGAGGATAACGCCTGCGGGCCTGAGGGAAAGCCACGTTCATGATGTCATCATTACCAAAGAAGCCCCCAACTACCGTGTCGAATGAGATGGTCCTGTCAGCTGTTTCGGAACATGGAATAAAGATACGGGGCCTAAACCCCTAATAATCATCGGTAACCCCACAGCTTTTTTGGGGAGATCCCCAAAGTTTGACAGTTTCAGGATCTAATAAATGCAGGAGACGATGATTATTAGTGTTTCATACCGCTTTTACCGGTTCACAGATCATTCCTCCGGCGTTGTTGGAGGTCATTGAATGCAGCATGAATTTTAATAATACCCAAGTTGAGCGATTTTTAGGGAGAGCTATGCTGAGGATTTTCGCGAATTCTTTATGCGCAAGAGACCGGTGCAGATCGACGTAAAAATCGCTCAATTTGGGTAATAATAACAACGGTCGTTAAAAACAAATCTATGCCTGACCCCTCAACCCGATTCATCCATCTCCATGTGCATACCCAATACAGTCTTTTAGACGGCGCCATTCGGATCGACGCCATGCTGAAGCGGTGTGCAGAGTTCGGTATGGAAGCGGTGGCCGTCACCGATCATGGGACCATGTTCGGCGCGGTTGAGTTCTATCAGAAGGCAACGGATGCCGGCATCAAACCGATTATCGGTTGTGAGTGCTACCTGGCCCCCAGGCGCCTGACGGATAAAACCCCCCGGGACCACAGGGGTTTGAGCCATTTGGTGCTTCTGGCCAGGAACCGTACCGGTTATGAAAACCTTTGCAAACTGGCGTCTGTGGCGCAGTTGGAAGGATTCTACTACAAGCCCCGGATCGATAGGGAGGTGCTTAAGGCACACAGCAGCGGGCTCATTGCCCTTTCTGCTTGTCTTCATGGAGAGATCCCCCGTAAAATTCTGACCGACCAGCCGGAAGCGGCTGATGATGCGGCAAGATTTTATTTGAATACCTTTGGCGAGGGGAATTTCTTCCTGGAGATCCAGAATAACGGCATACCGGCCCAGGAGAAGGTGAATGAAGCCCTTCAGGAGATGAGCAGCCGATTGTCCATTCCCCTTTTAGCCAGCAACGATTGCCATTATCTTCATAGGGAGGATGTAAGAGCCCATGGGGTGCTGCTTTGTATCCAAACCGGTAAAACGGTCAAAGACAAAGATCGCTTCAAATTCGGTACCGACCAGCTCTATTTCAAATCCCCCAAAGAGATGTCGGACTATTTCAAATCCTATCCGGATGCGGTTCAAAACAGTGTCGAAATAGCGAACCGGTGCAATGTCGAATTTACATTTGATACCTATCATTTCCCCAAGTTCAACACCGAAACGCAAATGACGGAATCCGACCTGTTCGAAGAGCGCGTTAAAAAAGGCTTCGAACAGGTATTCCGCCTGATCAGGCGCAAACACCCGGAAGCCGAACGGAAGGTGTATGAGGAACGATTGGCCTATGAGGTGTCGGTCATCAGGGATATGGGGTTTCCGGGTTATTTCCTGGTGGTGGCCGACTTCATCGGATATGCCAAGGAAAATGGTATCCCGGTAGGGCCGGGGCGGGGATCTGCGGCGGGCAGTCTGGTTGCCTATTCCCTGGGGATAACCGCATTGGATCCATTGGAGCACGGGCTGATCTTTGAACGTTTTCTCAACCCGGCACGAAAAAGCATGCCCGACATCGATGTGGATTTTTGCATCAACGGACGGGAGGAGGTATTTAAATACGTAGCCGAAAAATATGGCGGGGGTGATTATGTCGCCCAGATCATCACCTATGGAAAACTCAAGACCCGGGCGGTGATCCGCGATGTGGGGCGTGCCCTTGATATCCCCTTGAGAGAGGTGGATGCCATCGCCAAAATGGTTCCGGACGTGATCAATATCAGCCTGGCGGATGCATTAAAACAGGAGCCGAAATTTACGGAACTGATCGAAAGCAACCCAGAGGTTGCCGACCTGATTCAAATCTGTCGCGTACTGGAAGGGCTCCCGAGACATGCCTCCACACATGCTGCCGGTGTGGTCATTGCCGATAAGCCGCTGGTCAATTATCTTCCCTTGTACAAGGGGAAAAAAGGAGAGGTCGTCACCCAGTTCGACATGAAAATGGTCGAGAAAATCGGACTGGTGAAATTTGACTTTCTGGGGTTGCGGAATCTGACGGTGATTGCCGATACCCTGTCTCTCATCGGCCAGCAGGGAAAGCCGGTTCCCGATCTTGAAAATATTGATTTGAAAGACGCGGAAACTTACCGTCTCCTCTCCTCCGGGGATACCACCGGTGTTTTTCAACTGGAAAGCACCGGAATGAAGGACCTCCTCGTTCGATTGAAACCCGAATGCTTCGATGACGTCGTTGCACTGGTGGCGCTTTACCGTCCGGGTCCCATGGAAAGCGGAATGATCGACGACTATGTGGACAGAAAACATGGGAAGAAAACCGTCGAGTACCTGCTTCCGGAACTGGAGCCGATCCTCAAGGAAACATATGGGGTGATCGTCTACCAGGAACAGGTGATGAAAGTGGCCGGTGACCTCGCCTCTTATTCCATGGCGGAGGCGGATGACCTGAGAAAGGCCATGGGAAAGAAAATTCCGGCGATGATGGCCATGCACCGGGAACGATTCATGAACGGTGCCGGGGAGAACGGCATCCCGCCCGAAGGTGCCGGAAAGATATTCGATCTGATGGAGAAATTCGGAGGATACGGTTTCAATAAATCCCACAGTGCCGCGTATGCCCTCATCGCGTATCAGACGGCTTTTTTGAAAGCACACTATACGGTGGAGTTTATGGCCGCGCTGCTGACCAGCGAAATGAACTCTTCGGATGGGGTCGTAAAATATATTGCCGAATGCCGGAGTCACGACATCGAGGTGCTGCCCCCGGATCTCAATGAAAGCTCAAAGGCCTTCACCGTATCCGAGGGTAAAATTCGCTTCGGTTTGGTGGCTGTGAAAAATGTGGGTGAGGGCGCCATTGAATCGATCATCGAAGCCAGGGCGTCGGGCCCCTTTTCCTCCCTTTTTGATTTTTGTGAACGGGTCGCGCTGAAGAAAGTCAACAAACGCGTTATTGAGAGTCTCATCCACTGCGGTGCCTTCGACAGTACCGGACAGTACCGTTCCAGAATGACTGCTGCTTTGGAGGATGCACTGACATACGGGCAAAGGGTGCAGAGGGAAAAAGCAGATCCCCAGATGAGTCTTTTTGGCACCGGGGGTGACGGCGAGCATGCCGCCATCAACCTGCCGCCCGTACCCGAGATAGAGGAATGGGAAGAAAACAAAAAACTGGCGAATGAAAAGGAGTCCCTCGGTTTTTATATTACCGGTCATCCGTTGAATCGATACGAATCGATTGTCGAGAAGTATGCCGACGATGACGCCCTTTCCGTCCGGGAGGCGCCAGACGGAAAAATTGTGAGAATCGGCGGGATGATTCGAAGCACCAAGGTTATCCGGACCAAAAAAGGCGACCAGATGGCTTTTGCGACCCTGGAGGATCTCCACGGGGCGGTGGAGGTGATCGTTTTTTCCTCGGTCTATTCAAAAGCCTATGACCTTCTTTTCGATGATAGCGCCATTCTGGTGCAGGGTGCGGTCCAGAAGGATGATAATGCAACCAAAATACTGGCGGATGAGATTATCGCCATGGAAAAGGCCGAAGCCTTGTGGACCGCCAGTGTTCATCTGTATCTGGATCTGGATAGAACGGACCGTGGCATCCTCGAATCGGTCAAAGGGGTGCTTTTGAGACATCCCGGGTCTTGCCGGGGTGTTCTGCATTTGATGGATCCTGGGAATACGGAAACGGTGGTGGAACTTCCGGATGAATTGAAGATACAGGCCGGTAAATCTCTTAAACGGGAGATTACCGGGTTGCTGGGTTACGACGCCGTGAAAACCATTTGCAGCCCCGCCAGTCCGTCCTTGAAAAACGGCAACTCGAAATATAGCGGCAGAAAAGGAAGAAAGCGTTATGCCTGAGCTGCAACTCCCATTGTACCCGGTTTTGCTCGCAGGGGGTATGGGAACCCGCCTGTGGCCGGTTTCACGGCAACTTTACCCCAAACAACTCGTCCGGTTTATCGGCCGCGATTCCCTCGTTCAGGCGACCATCCGCCGCCTGACGACCCTCGTCGATCCATTGAATATCCGGATCGTCTGCGGCCGTGAACACACAGGCGAAATCGCCCGGCATATGCGAGATGTGGACGTACCGCCGGAGGGGCGGATTATCAGCGAACCCTGCGGACGAAACACAGCCCCCGCCATTTTACTGGCCTTGCTACACCTGCTGAAAAAAGAAACGGATGCCGTTGTCTGTGTTTTCCCTGCCGATCATGTCATCCGAAATACGGAGGCGTTTCTCGAAAAAACCAAAGCAGCAGCCCGGCTCGCGGAAAAGGGTCATATCGTGACATTCGGTATCAAGCCCCACTACCCCGAGACCGGATACGGGTATATCGAAGGAGACAAAGCGGATAATATGCCGGCCGATGATGCATTGACCATAAAGCGCTTTGTAGAGAAGCCCGATCTTAAAAGGGCAAAAGCCTATGTATCCGCCGGAAGCTATTTCTGGAACAGTGGTATGTTCACGTTCAAGGCCTCCGTGATGATGGAGGAGTTTCGAAAACGCCAACCTGTTCTTTTCGGGAAGATGTCCGAAATGGTTGCCGGAACCTCGGCACCGTCAATGGATGCTTACCGGAGTCTGGACAATATCTCCTTCGATTATGCCATCATGGAAAAAACCGACAGGGGGGTCGTTCTCCCTTCCGATTTCGGATGGAGTGATATTGGCTCCTGGAAATCTCTTTACGATTTTATCAAAAAAGACGCGGAGGGAAATGTTGCCCTGGGTGATGTGATTTTACGAAACACGAAAAATTCATTCATCATGGGTCAGAGCCGGCTGGTGGCGCTCAACAATATGCGGAACCTGGCGGTGGTGGAAACGCCGGACGCCGTGTTCGTCTCCGACCTTGAAAGCAGCCGGGATGTGAAATCCATCGTGCAGGAACTCAAAACAGCCGATCGCCAGGAGTATTACCAGCACGGAAGGATCTATCACAATTGGGGAAGTACCACCAAACTCGAACAGGGGGATCGATACACCGTTGACCGGCTGATGGTATATCCGGGTTTTCGTATGGATCCGGGAGCCGGTCACACCGGCACCCAGCACCTTACGGTGATCGAAGGCCTCGTAACCGTAAATTCCGGCGGTGAAAGGTCGGTTCTTAAGACCGGGAATTCGATCTCCTTTGAATCCGGAGAAAGCGTTACCCTGGAAAACCGTTCGGATGGCACGGCCAGTATCATCCGCACTTCTCTGGGATGATTAAACCACCAGCATGATCCGCAGATCCATCACATTGGTGCGTGTGGGTCCGGTGATCAGAAGATCACCGAGATTATCGAAGAAATGGTATGCATCGTTGTTCGAAAGGTACTCTCCGGGTCTCATCCCAAGCGCAGCCGCCCTTTTCAAGGTGTGGGTATCGCAGATCGCCCCGGCGGCATCGGTGGGACCGTCGGTACCGTCCGTTCCGCCGCTGAGCAGCGCCACCCATTTTTCACCTTCGATATCCATGGCGGCAGCAAGAGCGAACTCCTGATTGCGACCGCCGAGACCGTTGCCTGAGATGGTCACCGTTGTCTCTCCACCCGACAGAATGCACGCAGGGGGACGAGCGGGGTTGCCGGATCGGATGATCTCTTTTGCTATGGCACCGTGAACCCTTGCAACATGCCGGGTTTCTCCCTCAATCAGGGTCGATAGTATAACGGTTTGATAATCCAGCGCTTCCGCTTTCTGTTTCGCTGCAAAAACCGCCTGATGATTGTTTCCCACGATGAGGTTTTGGGTTCGCCGGAACACCGGATTTTCTTTCTTGGGCGTTTCTGGATACTGCCCCTCAAGTCCCGATGACAGATGTGCCATCACCCTTTCCGGCAATTGGTTCTCGATGCCATATTTTTGGCAGATGGCGAGGCAGTCGCCATAGCGGCTGGCATCCGGTACCGTTGGACCGGACGCGATGACGTCCAGATCGTCCCCCACTACATCCGAGAGGATCAGAGTGATGACGGTTGCCGGATGAATCGCTTCGGCAAGTCGGCCACCTTTTATCGCGGATATGTGTTTCCGGATAGTATTGGTTTCGTGAATATCGGCGCCGCAGGCAAGGAGCGTCTCAATGGTTCGCTGTTTGTCATCGAGGGTGAGACCTGGACCGGGGAGGGGCAAAAGCGCGGACCCCCCGCCGGAGATGACGCAGATCACCACATCGTTTTCACCGGCATCTTTCACCCGTGCGATGATGGATTCAGCCCCTTTCATTCCCCGGGCATCGGGGACCGGGTGTGCGGCTTCCGAAAGTTCGATGCGATCAAGGGGAATTCCGTAACCGTCTTTGGCGATGACGTTTCCTCCGTTGATGCGGCTGCCCAGCATTCCTTCAAGCGTTTTGGACATGGAACCGGCAGCTTTGCCCGCTCCCACCACAAACAGTTTATCGAAACCGGACAGGTCGTACTCCCTGCTGCCGACGATAAAACAATTCCCTTCCATCCGGCAATGGCGTTGAATCGCAGCTCCGGGATCCACGGCCGAAAGACCCGCACGAAAAATCTCTTCCATATCTTTTCTAAGTCCGGAGAGCACTTCGTTTTTTGGGGGCATCATGACGCCTCTTTTGTCATTGGCAGTGTGATCGGATTTCTATCCGAAGGTTTCCAATATATGTTTAAACCCTTGTTATTGTCAAAGAAAAAGACCTTCTTGCCTTGACAATGCCGGAATATGAAAGTAGGTAGGTATGATGGTGGACACGAATACAGGTTTTCTCAAAGGACAGTTTCTGATGGCAATGCCTGGTCTGGCAGATCCGAATTTTGTCCAAAGCGTCATCTGTATTTCAGATCACACGCCGGATGGGGCTGTGGGACTCGTCGTCAACCGCACCCACTCCCTGCTGTCGGCCGGGGATATATTCGAAGAACTCAAAATAGAGCACACCCGGCGTGCGTCATCCATTCCCATTCATATCGGTGGGCCGGTGCATATCGGAGAAATATTCATCCTCCACGGCCCCCCATTCGGGTGGCGGGGATGTCTTGAGATCACACCGTCTCTCTCCATGAGCAACACCATCGATATTCTAAAAGCCATCGCCGGGGGCAACGGACCGGAGTTATTTATTATCTCCATCGGGTGTGCCGGTTGGGGACCGGGGCAATTGGAAGCTGAAATCAAAGAGAATGTCTGGTTAACCGGGGAAGTGTCCGAAGATATTATTTTTAAGGTACCATTATCCTTGCGGTGGGAAGAGGCGATGAAAAGCATCGGCATCAACCCGGGATTGCTTTCAGATCAAGCAGGCCATGCCTGAAACCTTCTCCGGACGACCTTTGCTGCCATTCATTAACCGTTGTTTTTGGGTTTGGCCTTGGGCTTCGGTTTTTTTTTCTTGAGGCAGACTTTATCCTTCCTGACAAATGCGCAGAGCTTGGGATTGTAATATTCTTTACAATTCAGCGGGTTATAAAGTGGGCACTCAGGATGTTTTTCCGACATTTAACTTTTTTCCCCTTGTTAGGCTTTCCGTTGCGCAACTGTCCAAATCGATTACCTGAATACTCCCATATCATAAAAACCCTGCTTTTACAAGATATTATGTATGGAGTGGTTTGAGTTTGTAAATCGGTCCCATCCGATAACGATCCCAGCAGATGGCTGTCGACGATTTGGCATCGCCACAGTCCCATCGATCCATCTGTGCATCGGTTTTCACCTCTACCCGGCAGGTTTCCACATCCCTAAATCATTTTGACAATTATTTTCTCTCGATGTAATAGCTAACGGAACTATCAACCAAAAGAGGGTCATCCTTCTACCTTCTCTTGGGTAATCGTTCCGAAATAAAAAACCAACACCATCCATTTTTATTGAGAATGTTTGATACACTTAAAAACGAAGTTCTGCAGATCAACGAAGATCTATGTCGGTTTTTCACAGACGCAGACAAACTTCCCGGTTCTGACAACCATTCTTTTACCAACTGGGGAAACACCTGCCAGACCATCCGCGAACAGGTTGACCAAGGCGTCCTGCGGGTTGCGATCGTCGGGTCCATCAAGTCGGGTAAAAGTACCTTTGCCAATGCATTGTTAAAGGGAGACCATTTGAAACGGGGTGCCGGGGTGGTGACATCCATCGTTACCAAAGTGCAGAGAGGCCCTCATCTCACCGCGACGCTTTTTTTTAAATCCTGGGATGAAGTCAATTCGGATATTGGTCAGGCACTCCTCCTGTTTCCATCCTTTTCCACCGATGCAGATCCGGATCTTTTCGACATCCGGAGGGTTAATGACCGGCTGAAGCTGCAACGGGTTATTGAGGAGCTGGGCCCCGAGCTGCTCATTAAAGACGGAGGCCTCAATGCCAATGCCGTCCTCTTGTCCTGCTATGTCAAGGGATATGACCGTGTCAAGAATATGGTCTCCACCGAAAACAGGATATCCATCTATGAAAAAAGCCATTTCAAGGATCACAGGGTTTTTGTCGGGGACGATGCCCTGTCCGTCTATCTAAAGGACGTACAACTGGAGATCGATTCCGACGGATTGGCGGAGAATATTGAAATCGCCGACTGTCAGGGAAGTGATTCCACCAATCCACTCCATCTGTCTATGGTGCAGGATTATCTGACGCTTACCCATCTCATCGTTTACGTGGTCAGCAGCCGTACCGGGCTGAGGCAGGCCGATATTAAATTTCTATCCATGATCAGGAAAATGGGGATACTGGACAATACATTGTTCGTGATCAATACCGATTTCAGCGAACATGAATCCCTTGATGAGATGACATCCCTGGTGGAAAGGGTCAAGCAGGAATTGTCGGTCCTCTATCCGGATCCGAAGGTGTTTTCCTTTTCAGCCCTATTTAATCTTTTAGGCGCCGTACCGGATCAGATTGCAAAAAAAGACCAGCTCCGCCTGGCCCAGTGGTGCGAGGAGCGGGCCGCCATTGAATGGTCCGACCGGGAAACTGAGCGGTTCAACCGCATTTTCTACGGGACATTAACAGAAGAAAGATCGAATCTCCTGTTGAAAAACCATCTGGAACGTCTGGCCGTTATCTCCATGGGTTTTGACAATTGGATCAGGCTCAACAGGGATATCCTTTCCGGCGATGTTCAGGGGGCGGAAGCGATCCTTGGGAAAATGAAAAGCCACCAGCAGCAGATCGAGCAGGTAAAAGCCCTGATCAGCAGCACCCTGACGGGAGCGGAGATCAAGGAAAAGAAGAAACTGAAGATGGATATCGACCAGTTTTTCAGTGATCGGCAAGGGGATCTGGTCGGAGAGACCCTCCGGTTTATCAGAAATTACACGGTACCCTATGATACCTATAAAGACCGCCTCAGCGCATCTGGCTTTTCTCACACCCTCTACCTCGTCTTTCAGGAATTCAGACAGGCATTGGATCTCTATATGGCAGAGCATGTCAATCCCGGCATCATCCGCTTTGTCAAGGAGATGGAAGCCGATATCGTGGCCCATTTTGGATCTGCCGTGGACCCCTATCACGTTATGATAAGGGATGTCCTCTCCGGCTATGACGGCGTCGTCAAAAGTTCGGCTAAGTCTTTCGGCTCTGCGGTCTCGGAGGTGGGTGACCCGCCCGACCTTGAATCCATCAAAACCCTTTTAAACCTGTCGCTTCCACCGGTCGCCGCATCCTTGCGGTATTCCGCAAAAATAAAGACCGATGCCATCCTGCACCTCGGGCTCTATACCTTCACCGGTTTTCTGAGGAAAGTCTTCAAGAGGAAAGGCGACGGGAGCGGGCGCAATGACCGCATCCTGGCACTGAAGGACGGTGTGAGGGGGATAAAGCGCGAAACCGAAAAGGCGGTGGTCTTTCACTTTAAAAGCTACCGGGAAAATATCAAGTTTCAGTACATCATTAAGCTTGTGGATGCCGTTTCCCATGCCGTTTTCGAGTCGATGGTGTCGCGGTTTCAGATATATGCCACGGATCTTACCTATTTGATCGAGTTGCTGGACAGGGAGGAAAGCGAGAAAGAAAATGCCATGGCAATACTGGAAGATATGAGCCGGAGCGCAGGGCAGCTCGACGAAAGGATAGGGCTTGCAAGGGAAAAGATAAGCGAAACCGTCTATCGCAAAATTGAATTGACATGTGACCGAAAAGAGGGGAGGTCGAAATGGGAAGTAGCAGGGCCAGGATTATCGCGGTGGCAAATGAAAAGGGGGGGGTTGGCAAAACCGTAACCGTTATCAACCTCGGTGCGGCTTTCTCACGGATCGGAAAAAAGGTGTTGATCGTGGATATGGATCCTCAATCGAGTGCCACCAAGGGACTGGGTGTGGAAACCGAGACGGGAGCGATCACCGCCTATGAGATCATTAAGAACAGCAAAACCGCCAATCCCGGGGCTGCCGTCGTACATACCCGGTGGGAGGGGTTAGACTTGATTCCGGCATCTTCCGATCTCGCCGGTGCCGATATTGAACTGGTCAATGTTTACGGTAGGGAGAACCGCCTGAAAAAAGGCCTGGCCGGTCTGTCCGACCTCTATGATGTGATCATTCTGGATACGCCTCCCAGCCTTTCGCTGCTCACCGTCAACGTTTTTTCCTATGCCGGTGAAGTGCTGGTTCCCTGCCAGACCCATCCTTACGCCTATGCCGCCTTAGGGGAACTTTTCGATACCATAGAGGCGGTGAAGGATGAGATTAACCCCGGTCTTCAGATCGCCGGCATCCTCGCGACGATGTTTGACCGTCGGACCCGGGTCAGTCACAAAATTCTGGAAAAGCTCAACGAGGATGCGAAATATGGTGATTTGCTGTACGATACGGTGATACGCATCAATACCGTTATTGCCGAAAGCGCCGACGCCGGGACACCAGTGGTTTTTTTCAGGGAAAACTGCTATGGGTCTGAAGATTATATCCGGTTGGCAGACGAGATGATGGGCAAAGCGCCAACGGCGTAGGGCAAAGGGCCTGGAGCATAGGGCATTGAGCCCTGAGCATGGGGCAAAGGGCATGGAGGACGAACAAA
>CAZWAE010000047.1:0-20986 GCA_964631805.1 uncultured Desulfobacteraceae bacterium
GGCTATGGCCAATTGCAGCATTTGATTGAAACCGAAATCGATGCCAAATACTAAGGGTTCGCGCAAAAATGAATTGACAGATTTTACCTGTTCAGGCGCCCGGTTGGGTAGGCGCGAAAGCGCAGGAATTTCTGGATAGCTTTATGTAAAAATTTTACTTTAGCTGTCTTTGAAAAAAATCGATATTGTTGTCCCGTTTTCTTCCGACGTATCCAGCGATATCTTGCCGCCCAGGGTCTCGGCAATCAGACTCGCGGAGTAGGTGCCCAGCCCGGTGCCGCCGGATTTACCCGCTGTGGCGTACTTTTCGAAAAAGGTATCCCGGATCTCTTCCGGTACCACTCCCTGATTGTGAATGCTCACCGCCCCTCCCCCGCCATGCTTCATTTGAAGGGTAAGGGTCTCCTTTTTCGGTGAGGCTTCAACCGCGTTTTTGAACAGGTTGGACAGCATGGAATAGATCAGCAGTTTTTCACCCTTTACCGAGAACGCATCCGATTCCCCGGCAGGGGCATCATCTATAATGGTATTCAGCTTAATCCGCTTGACCTTGATCCGGATCCTCGTTTCCTCCTGGATCTCCCGGAGCAACTGCATCAGGTCCACGTTTTCCGGTTTCACTTCATAGGTTCCCTGTTCCATTTTGTACATATCCAGGGACATGTTGATCATGTTGATGATCTTGCGGCCGGAGGATTCTATGGTATTGATGTACTTGACCTGCTTTTCGTTGAGGTTGTCATCGTTTTTCATGAGCGCCGGGTAGGAAAGGATCGGATTGAGGGGGGTTTTAAGGTCATGCCGCGTAATTCGCTCGACGTCTTCCCGCAGTTGGGCATTTTCCGTCAGAATTTCATTTTGATGCACTAATTCCGAGTGTGCCTTTTTCAATTCCTTTTGTTGCCGCCTGATTTTTTCGTTGGCACTTTTTAGCCGCTCTTCGCTTCGATCACTCATTTTTACCAGGCGACGGGTCGTTTTGAAGAGCTTTTTGTAGCTTTTCAACAACCATTCAAATTGCTCCGTAAATTCATCCGGTGCCTCTGCTTTGAGGAATTTTTCGCCTTTTGCAATTACTTTTTTTTCTTTTTTGAATGTATCGAAACTCATTTTTCCTCTTTATGACTCTTCTATGGCGTTCAGCGTATAGGTTGCGTGCTCCAGGTCTTCGCAGAATTCTTCGCCCAGTTCCTCCATGTTGTCGTCGTCTTCCTCATAGGTCCAGGTGACATGGACCTTGTTGCCGTTCTCTGCCGTTTCATCGAGCATTTCGAAGAGTTCCATGAGGATCTTGGCGCTGCTGCTGTTGAAGTAGATCAGTTCGAAGGTGAAATTGACCTCGGCATCTTCCAATTTCTCCAGGTGGGCCTCGAGATTTTCCATCACCTGCCCGTAAAATTCATTCACGTCCTCCGGATAGGATTCTCCACGAATCGCGTATTGGTTGTTGTCGAAGTCGAAATGAATCTCCGGCGAGCGCTCGGTCTTTTCAATGGTCAATGGATCCATAATTGCTCTCCTATATATAAGCTTTCAGGGTAAAGAAATAGTTATCCTCATCGACTTCCGTGAAATCGAATTCCATGCCGCCCTTGGCGCGGCGGGCGATATCGATGAACCCCACGCCGGCACCCTTGCTGCCCTCCGGCGTCTCTCCCTTGAGGGTTTCCTTCCACAAGGCCTTGAGCCCCTTTTTATCCAGGCTCTTGATATTTTCCAGTGAAGATTTAAGCCTTTCGACATCCTGGGACAGGATCACGTTGCCGCAACTGATAAAGACCTTGCCTTCCTCCTGGCCGACGGTCAAAAGGCCGAATTTGAGCTGAATATCCTCGTTTTCCGGCTCTGCCTCCGCCGAATAGCGAATGACGTTCTGCACTTGCTCCACGAAAACCGAAAAAGCCGCTTTCCCCGTTTTTCGGTCGACGTCGTCGATCTCCAGCTTCTTCTTCATGGCGCTGCCGATGCCCATGAGGATATCCTCGGTCATGTACCCGCAATAACAAAAGAGGATCCCGTTATCCTGCAGGTACTTTTTGAATTGGAGCATGTTTTCTGCGAGCATTGTCCTCTCCTGTTTAAAATTGTATCGGTTGGAATTTTATATATCCCACTTTTTCGGGCTGAATACAACGCCTTTGGACGTGAAATGTTGGAGGCTGTTTATTGTATGCACAACAGATCAAAGCTTAAATCCGATCGCAGAAACGTCATCCCGTCGCTTCTCCTCCCCTTGAAATGCCACCAACTGCTGATAGATCGCATCGCCCTGTTCCGCGACCGGAAGCGACTGTACGGAATCCAGCAGTTTCATGAAGCGTTTTTTCCCAAAGCCCCTTTTTTTGGGGCCGCCGATCTGGTCGAAAATGCCGTCGGATGACATGTAAAAGGACATGTCCTTTTCGACATCCAGAACCCTGTTCGTCCAGTTCGTGTCCTGGGGGATGTGCCGGTAGCCGATCCCTTTTCGGTCTCCGTTGATTTTTTTGAAACCGTTTCCATGGGTGTAAAACAGGGGAAACCCGGCGCCGGCGAAGGTGATCGAATCTTTTGCGGGGTGGATGTAGCAAACACCCAGCTCCAGGCCGTCGTCCGAACAGTGGTCCTCATCGCAGACCGCCTGGTCCTGGCTGAGCAGCTGCTGGACGATCCGGTGCATGCGCTGGATGAGGGCGGCGGCGTCGCCCACCGCCACTTCCGACAGGGCGCGATCCAGGGCGCCGCTGGAGATGAGCGTCATGAACGCCCCCGGGACACCGTGGCCGGTGCAGTCGGCCAGCAGCACCAGGGAGCCTTCCCCCCACTTTCTGCCCCAGTAGATGTCCCCCCCCACCACATCGCGCGGCTTCCAGAGGATAAAAAACGCATCCAGGAGATCTTTCATTAAATCCGTGGTGGGAAGCACCGAACGCTGAATGCGGCTGGCGTAATTGATGCTGGAGGTGATCACCCCGAAGGCGTCGGACAAAGCGTTCTGGGCCTTTTTCCGCTCGGTGATCTCCACCCCCAGCCGCCGGTTCCAGACCACCACGAAAACGATGATGAGCAGGGCGCTGACGGCGAAAGGTGTGACCCACAACACGATGGTTTTCAGGTCGATGCCGAATTTGACTTCGATGGCCATCCACGTATTTTTAATGACCGCCTTTTCCTTATCGTCAATGGTGTCGAGGGCCTTGTCCAGGATCTGGGCCAGTTGCGGCCAGTCCTTGCGGACGCCGAACGACAAGTCGAATCGATATCTGGTGGGCGCGGCGATTTTGACATTCTCCAGCTTATGGCGTTCGATCTCGTAGGTGATACTACCCAGATTGTCAACAAAGGCAATGATTTCTCCGTTGTTGAGTGCTTCGAGACCGCTCGATAGACTTTTGTGGGGAACCAGAACCAGAGTCGGAAAATCCCTGGCAAGAATGTCTTGGGAGACATAGCCTTCCACCACCCCGACGCTTTTGTCTGTTAGATCATTCAGGTTATCGACGAATATCCCGTCCTTTCGCGTGGCGATCACCACCGGAAAAGAGATGTAGGGTTTGGTGAAGTTCAGAAAGGCTTCCCTTTCCTTGGTCCGGGCCACGGCAGGAAGGACATCGATCTCTCCCGCTTTTACTTTTTCCAGCACTTCCTTCCAGGTCAGGCCTGTGACCGGCTCCAGGTCGATTCCCAGTCTTTCGGAGATCGCTTCAGCATAACCCGCTGCAATACCGGCAAAACGATTTTGCTTATCCATAAAGGTGAAGGGTGGCCAGGAAAAGTCATCTCCCAAACGATAGGATTTATGTTCGCTCAACCAGCGGCGCTCCTCTGTGGTCAAGATCACCTCTTGGACCTTCCCCTTTGTGGCAACGGCAAAAGGCAACCAGAGGCGGCGAATTTCACGCAACTCCTCAACGGTGATGGCGTCAAATCCCTTTTGAAGGATGTCCCTTAAGATCGTGTTTTTTCTAAGCACCCCCATATGAAGTTCAGTTTCTTCCTTCTTCTTGAGCCAGACCTCCCCAATGATATGGATATCCGGTATGATCCTTGTGTCCAGAATGTGCGAAATGACACCCAGGCTGCCGATGAAGGCATCGGCCCGTTTGAGGGAAACCGCCTTCAACCCCTCTTCGACATTTTTAACAGCCACCTGCTCGATGTCCGGATAGCGCTTCCCCATCACGTCGGCCGTGGCAAATCCGGTCACCACCGCCGCCTTCATCCCCTTCAAATCGGGCAAATCCTGGATTTGGGTCCGGTCCTTCCGCACTACCAATACAGAGGGATTTGTGGCGTATGCGGATGTGAAAGCCATGTTCGCCTTCCGTTCCGGTGTGAAATATACCGCCGGCAGCACATCGATCTTCCCGGATTTAAATTTTTTCACCAATTCTGCCCAGGTGTATCCGTTGATAAACTTCAGCTTCAGCCCCACTTTCTCTGCCATCATGCGGACCATGTCGATGCTCAACCCTTTAGCCTCTCCGTCCACTGCAAAATCAAAGGGTGGCCAGTCCATTTCATTGGCGATTCTCAAGGGCTTTACATTTCCGGACAACCATTTTTCTTCAGCAGGGGTAAAACGGATAATGTTTTTACCCGATGCTTTTCCAAACCACTTCTCCTGGAGCAAAGAGCGTTCTTCGTGGGAGACGGAATCCATGGCCTTTTGCAAAATACCGCGCAGAACCGGCCAGTCTTTACGGACGGCGATCCGCATCTTATTTGAAAACGCTGGGTCATTAACCTTGTTCGTTGCTACCAGATTGGACAGCAGCATGCGGTGGGATAAATATCGAAAAATGGCAAGTCCGGCTATGGTCGCATCCGCCCGCTCGTCTGCCACTGCTGTGAGAACCTCACCCTGATCTTCAAAAACTGAAAGCCTGATGTCAGGATAGTTCTCCTCGAGGTAACGATGTACGAAAAAACCTTCAACTACGGCGATGTGATGCCTCTTCAGATCTTTGATATTCTGAACCGGAGCAAATCCCTTGCGGGTGATCAACATGGCGGGATTGTCCACAAATGGTGAGGTAAATTCCAGGTATTTCGAACGCTCAGGACTCTCTACGATATTGAGCATTACATCAAGATCTTTGTTCTCGATCATCCCTAAAAAATCATTCCAACTCGGTCCGCTGATATAATGAACGGTCACCCCTATTTTATCGGCGAGAAGGTTCATAAAATCGATGGAATAGCCCTTGGGCTGGTCTCCCTCGTAGAAATTGAACGGGGGCCAATCCTTTTCATTGTGACTGCGGAGGATTGGATGCTCGGCAATGAAGTCCTTTTCCTGATCCGACAATACCAATTCGGATTTCAATCTCATATCCACATAAAGAAATACTTCACCCACCTGATCCGCGTTGAACATTGAATTTGACTTATAGAGTTCGAAGTCCTCAACCGATGCCGGCAATTCCTGTGTGGATATGATACGTTCGCCATCGCGATAAAGTGTTACATATGCTTCACCTGTCAACGACTCGATGATCCTCAGCCCTTCAATCTCCGGGTGGGCTTGTACATAAGCATCTATGGCCTTTTGCATTGCGACCTTGTCCAGATAACTGAGCGGCAGCGCACTTATCCGGGCAATCTCATCAGCGATCTGCTGAGAGGCACTCAGGTTTGCCGGCGGGCAAAAAGAGAAAACCGTCAAGACCAATAAAACCATGATACCTTTGCCCCGGCCAAAAGGGATGGTATGCATGATTTTTGACGGCTTCATTGTTTTTTTAGCAGATCCCATAATTTTTCTATTTCATCTTTTTTCTTGTCATAGCTATGCTTGGAAAAAATAACATAGTAGTCTTTCTGGCGGATGGGATTCGTTTCCTTGAAAACCATATCGTCAAAGTTGGGGATTTTTTTCATTGCCTGTGCTTCGGTCTCCATTGCGGCATAGGCTGCGATCTTTCCCCGTATCAAATCAGCGATAATTTGCTCTTCCCGAATCTTAACGACAATATCAATATTTTGATGTTTTTTTAAATCCTCGATGACGGCATAGTCGTCCTTGGCCGCGACGGGCCCATCGGGATTCCCGAACTGGACACCATCCCAGGTGATACTGGAATTTTTGTTTTTATAAATGTAATAGGTTTTGCCCGGGTTCAACCTTCTATCACTATCCGGTTTCCCGTCTTTCATGGGGTAAACGGCATATTGTGCGCGATCATCCTTATAGCTGGCATTGATGAGCCCGTCAGCCACGCCTTTTTCGATCATGACAAGGGACCTTTTCCACGGCACCCCTTTGAAAACGACGGTCAAACCACTGCCCCGGGCGAGTCTCCTGAGTTTATCGACTTCCAGTTCAGCCCCCGGATTCGGTTTGTTTTTAGTGTTGTTATGAAGTATTAATAGATCGGCCTGAGCAACTGAACCAAGGCAAAACACAAATCCAAACACCACCCAGAAGAGAGTTTTCATAAGTCATACACCTCAGCTGTTGCGGTTGAATTCAATACTGTTTTCTTGTTGAATCTAAAATACCTGCCAAGGGTGGTCGACACAAATAATGGAAGGAAATTCTTACGACGTCCCTGCCATCGTGGTTAAAAGGTGCTGCTTGACCTTGGTTTGAATTTCAGCGGGATCGAAGGGTTTGGTTAAAAAGTCGACCGCCCCGAGATCGAATCCTTTCTGTTTATCTTCATCCTCAGCCAGTGCGGAAAGGAAAATGACCGGGATATCGGCGGTTTCCGGGTTATCCTTCAACTGTCTGCACACCTCAAAGCCGTCCATATCCGGCATCATGATGTCTAAAAGTAACAGGTCAGGCCGATCTTCCTCCACGGCCTCCAAGGCACCTTCGCCGTCCATGGCAACGACCACATCATAGTCGTCTGCGAGAATATCCATCAGGATATCGATGTTGGTTTCCGTGTCATCCACCACCAGGACGATGCAGTCAGATAGATCTTTCATGGGATCTCCAATCCAGTTCGAAAAAATTATAAAGGTCCTTCGATATTGTTGTACGTTTCAACCGATAATGACTGGAATTTGCCAGCCCTTCGTATGGCGTATCAAATTTTGAAACCAATGGCAGAAACGTCATCCCGGCGTTTCTCGTCTCCCTGGTACTCAACCAGATGCCGATAGATCGCATCGCCCTGCTCCGCGATGGGATCCGTCTTTACAGAATCCAGCAGTTTCATGAAACGTTTTTTCCCAAAGCCTCTATTTTTTGGGCCGCCGATCTGGTCAAAAATGCCGTCGGATGACATGTAAAAGGACATGCCTTTCTTAACATCCAAAACCCTGTTTGTCCAATTCGTATCCTGGGGGATATGCCGGTATCCGATCCCCTTCCGGTCGCCCTTGATCTTTTTCATACCGTCCCCGTCGGTATAAAACAGGGGAAACCCGGCGCCGGCGAAGGTGATCGAATCTTTTGTGGGCTGAATATAGCAGACACCTAGTTCAAGGCCGTCGTCCGAGCAGTGATCGTCATCGCAGACCTCCACATCCTGGCTGAGCAAGTGCTGAACGATCCGGTGCATGCGCTGGATCAAAGTGGCCGCATCGCCGGCCGGAACATCCAGCAGGGCACGATCCAGGGCACCGCTGGAGATGAGCGTCATGAAGGCCCCCGGGACGCCGTGTCCGGTGCAGTCGGCCAGCAGCACCAGGGAACCCTCTCCCCATTTTCTGCCCCAGTAGATATCCCCGCCCACCACGTCTCGCGGTTTCCAGAGAATAAAATGCTCATCCAAAAGTTCCGACATCATATCCGCGGTGGGGAGTATGGAGCGCTGAATGCGACTGGCGTAATTGATGCTGGAGGTGATGACTCCGAACGCATCCGCCAAATCCGCCTGTGCCTTTTTACGATCCGATATCTCTTTGTCCAGCCGACGATTCCACAGCACGATGACAAAAATGATCAGGGACAAACCGCCGGCAATGGGCAATGCCCATTTCAGCACGGTCTTGAGGGACAATCCCACCGTGAATTTCAAGGACAGCCATTTGTCCTTGAATTCATCGGCAAGCTGGGGCGTGACCGTCTCCATGGCTTTCTCCAGGATGGGCACCATCTCCGGCCAGTCCTTTCGCACGCCCATGGTAAGATCGAGGGTATACGGCGTCATGGCTGCAACATTGAGATTCGGTATGTTCAATGAATTGATGGTGTAGCTCGTGGAGGCCATGTCATTGATAAACGCGTCCAGGGAGCCCTTGGAAAGGGATAGAAGCGCTTCATCGATGGTGTCGAATAGCGTCAAGTTGAGCTCGGGATGATCGGCCGAAAGGAAATCATTAATATAATACCCGCCCACCACTCCCACCTTCATGCCTTTCAGGTCCTTCAATCCACTGATGAACTGGCCCTCCTTGTGGCCGAAAATTACCACAGGAAAAGAAAGATAGGGTTTTGTAAAATTGAGATATTTTTCCCGTTCAGGAGACTTAACCAAGCCGGGTAAAATATCCAATTCACCAGCCTTGGCCATTTTAATGGCCTCCTGCCAGCTTAGATCGTGCAAAGGCGTCATTTTCACGTCAAGCTGTTTGGAAAAGAAACCGACATATTCGGACACGATGCCGCCGTATCCGTTTTCAGGGTCGATGACCTCAAAAGGGGGAAATGCGGGGTCCACCCCGAGGCGGATTTTCCGATGCGCCCTAACCCAGGCTTTTTCTTCTGGCGACAATTCAACGGGTTTGAACTTTTCCTGATCCACCAGAGAGGGAACATAGGCGACGATGATATCCATCCGCTCTTTCTGGGTAATGCTGTCCAGGGCCTTTTGCAAAATAGAATGCAGTATAGGGGCGTCATTACGGATTCCCATTCGCAGCCGCAGTGGATCACTGCCGAACCGCGTCACCACCTTGATATTGTCGATATAGCTTTTCTCCATCACATAGGTCGCCACTACCTTTGAGCCCACGTAAGCATCCGCTTCTCCTTTAGAAAGCGTTTCAAGTGCCTCCAGTGTATTGGCTACACTGAGAACCTGGGCTTTGGGGTACCGGTTTTTAAGGATATTTTCGTTGTAATAGTCTTTTTCGACAACCAACTTTTTTTCTTTAAGGTCGTCTGCGGTAGTAATGTCTTTTTCGCTCTCCCTGGTCCAAATGACGTCTTCGGAATGGGCGAAGGAATCCGTGAAAAGAAGGTGCTGGGACCGTTCCTTATTTTTAACGAGCCCGGGGGCGATATCCAGTTTTTTCTGTTGAAGCTGCCGGTACAGGGCCGGCCACTTGTCGAAAACCGGTTCGATCTCAAGCACGGCCCGATCCGCGGCCAGACGTAAAATATCGACGGTAATGCCCGCGTAATGGCCGTTCTCGTCCTTGAACTCGAATGGCGGCCAATCGGATACGGATGCGATTCTGATTTTCGAGTGGTCTTGAATCCAGTTTTTTTCCGCTTCGGTCAACTTCAGGTCGGGTTTGGCCGCCTGCCTGGCCATGGCCACCCCGAACCATTTCTCCTGAAGCGCGGTCATCTCCTCTGTCGTGATGGCGGTGAGGGCTTTTTGGAGAATATCCCGAAGAACGGGTTTGTCGTCGACGACACCGATTCTGTAATGGGACCTCCTGGCTTCTTCGAAAAAGGCGGTGACGCCGAGACCGGAAAAGGTGTTCTTTTTGATCAGGTACAGGGCCACGGCCTGATTTCCAAAATAGGCATGGGCTTTCCCCGTAATCACAGCTTTGAGGGCCTCAATAGTGCTGTTGACCAGTAGCAGCTTTACGTTTGGATAGTTTTTTTTGAGAAATGCTTCTGCGGCATAACCTTTTTCCACGGATACCGATTTTCCGTCCAAGTCTTCGATTGACTCGATGGGATTGTCCGTCGGGGAGATGATGACCTGGGATGACTCACTAACCCAGTCGTCGGTGAACACCAGGTATTTCTTTCGTTTGTCCGTGGCGTTCAGTCCCGGGCAAAGATCGAGCTGGCCGTTTTTCAACTGCTCCACCAAATCGGACCATTTCCCGAATACGGGTATGACCTCAAGTCCAGCTTTTTTCGCGGCTAGCCGCAAAACATCGGCATGCAAACCTTTGTACCGACCTTTTTCTTTAAATTCGAAAGGAGGCCAGTTCGGGGTGGCGGCAACCTTGATCAAAGGATTGGCACGAATCCATTTTTTTTCAATGGAAGTCAGGCCGATATCTTCGGTCTCCGCCTTGTAAAACCGTGTAGGGGCATTGGGCAGCCACCGGGCTTCCATGGCCGCCAGGCGATCTTCGGGCAGGTTTTCGAATCCATCGTTGATGTGCTCCTGCAGCTTGCGGCGGCCTTTTACGATCCCTGCGTGTATCTCGTTTCCGAACAGGGTCTCTCCCCGGGTGATCATGCCGGTCAGGCCCAATCGGGACAGGTCGGCGGCAACCACCGGCGCTTCGTGAACAAAAGCGTCGATATCGCCCTTCAGGAGCGATAAAATCAGGCTTTCATCGTCCATGCCGGGCACAACATTGATTTCCGGAAACCGGTTCCGGAGGAACGCCTCCTGCTGGGAGCCTCTCATGGCGCCCACCGGTTTTCCATTCGCATCCTTCAGTAAAAGCGGTTCCTCCCGGTCTGCCAGATAATATACGGCGGTTTCGGCCTCGAATATGGGCATTGAGAAGGAAAACCATTTGGCGCGGTCTTCATTTTTAAAAAGCCCGGAATGGATGTCCGCTTCCCCGGTCCTGACCGCCTCCAATGTCTCTGCCCAATTGCCCGCCTTGAAAACCATGGGTGTACCGGTTTCCCGGCTCCACAGCCGCCATATATCCACCAGCAGGCCCGCGGGGTTCCCGTCCAGGCCGATGAAGCTGAAAGGGGGATAACCGGTGGAAATGGAAACGATCAGATCCCCGGTATTTTTCTTCTTGGTCCCGGTGGCCCACTGCCTTCCGATGGCCTTTCTTTCCTGGGGGGTAACCGCATCGAATCCCCTGTTGATGGTTTCCAGTAGTTCCTTGTTGCCTTTTTTCACGGCTACAAACCAGTCACTCTGGTAAAGGGGCATTTGGGCTCTGTGCCTGAAATTTTGTTTAATGCCGGATTGTTGCAAATGGAATAGCGCGGTGGGGGTGTCCGCTGCGAATACCATGATTTCCTGCCGTTTCAGGGCGGCCATGAGGGCTTCGTAATTTCTGAAGCCCGACAATTTGGCATTGGGATAAGAATTTTCCAGCCAGGCCTCGACAAAATCCCCGGATATCAGGCCGATGACATGAGGAATGAAATCCTGATTGCTCACCGGCGCCGGCAGTCTTTTGTCGTAAAAAATGTGCGTATCCGTTTTTCGCAGGGGATTGCCGTAGTCCAGGTACTTGGCCCTTTCCTCGTTGAAGAACAACCCTGCGTGGGCATCCGCCTTGCCGTCCCGCATCATGGCCAGCGTATCGTTCCAGGCGGCCGGTACGAACGCGATGTCGATGTTTGTTTTTTCGGACCACAGGTTCCAGTAGTCGATGAGAAGGCCTTCGGCTTGGTCGTCCGAATTGGTGTAATGGAACGGTATGGAATCGTGGCAATAGACCACGGTTATTTTATTTTTCTCTATTTTCGCATCCGCCTCGGTTTGAGGGGAGGAGCCTTGGACGAGATAAGGCAAGGCGAGGTTAATAAAAAGCAATACGGAAAGGCATATGATGATGGAGTTTAATCGAAAGTAATTCGGAAGTTCTCTATTCCTTTTAAAAAAAGAGGCGATGCAAAGAAAGAACATATTCATTTGAAAGGTTTCCTTTTAAAGTCAGATCATCCCGGGAAGATGATGTCCTTGCCGTGCAAATTAAATCAGTTCTCTAATCGCTTCCTGCAACTCGTCCGCTTTTGATTTGAGATATATCTCTTCCGCATCATCTATCTGCTTCCGGTTATGCTTGATTCGGTTCTTGAACCAGTTCAGGGATCGAATCGCATTTTTCAAGTTTTTTGTTTTCCCCCGGTCAACACGTCGCTCCGTCATTTCAAGTCGTTCCATCAAGGCCTTTTCAACATTATCCGGAAGATTCAAATTCCGGACATAATCGATCAGTTTATCAAGTTCCTCGGCCGGTGTTCCCAAGGATCCTGCAAAGTGGATGGAGCAAGCAACACTCGGATAATCCGGATCATCCGGGTCCGACACCAGCCAAAGATAAACACCGTCGCTGGGACACTGGTAGGTGTCGCTAATCGTTAACGATGGTGAGTTATGCTGTGCATAATAGCCAGCTTCGTCTGTTTCGAGGGTCTTTCGGTTGGCAAGACAGGTGGCAGTCCGGGCCTGCTCCCTGTTCACAGCATAATTGGGGATGGCGATGGAAGATAGCATGGAAATGATTGCGATAACGACCAACAGCTCGATCAATGCGAATCCGCAGGCGTGGGTTATTGAATCGCTCTTCATTTGATGACCTCGGACATGGGTTCCGTGCGCCGATCCATGAAAAAACTGCTTCCCGGCATCGCCTTTGCCATTTTCTTGGTTCCCGCACATGCATCGTTTACTTCGATATATCGTGTGTAAATCTGGCGTGACAGATCAACTCCGGCAAGACTGATGGACATCAAAGGAAATGTCTGTTTTTCCCCTTTCCGGTCCACGGAGTGGATACACTTGGCTGCTGCATCTTCCGGTGAATAAAACTGAACGATGCCTTCATCGAAGCGCTGGGTAATTTCATCGGCGATTGTCCGTGCATCCTGTGATGGCACGACCACTACAAAATCGTCGCCGCCGATATGGCCGATAAACGTATCGCCAACCTCAACGGTTTTCACGGCATCCTTGAAAACCTGGGCCGTAAATAGCAGGGCCACATCACCCTGTGCAAAACCATACTTGTCGTTGAAGGCTTTGAAGTTGTCCAGATCGGAATAGATGACGCATACGGATTCTTTATTGTCTATGGCCTCTTTAATGCGATTCGCCACGCCGTTGTTGCCGGGAAGGCCGGTCATGGGATTTGAATCCAGCGCCTGGCTGTGCAGGTGCTGAAGTTCCTGCATGGCTTTCCGGAGTTTCAGTTGGGTCGCCACGCGCGCCCGAAGGATCGGGGGGCTGATGGGCTTGGTGATGTAGTCGACTGCACCCAGCTCAAAGCCCTTGATTTCGCCCTCTGTTTGGGTCATGGCCGTTATGAAAATAACAGGAATACCCCGGGTGGTTTCATCGGCTTTCAATCGGCGGCACACCTCGTACCCGTCCATTTCGGGCATCATGACATCCAGCAGGATCAAATCCGGCGGGGCTTGTCCGCGGGCCGCCGTAAGGGCCTTTCGGCCGCTTTTCGCCGCCAACACTTCATAGGAAGGTTTGAGCAAATTAACCAGGAGGGTCAGGTTGAGTCGATCATCATCCACAACAAGAACTTTATGGGGATTTGTTTTCATCGGTTTTAAGCTTCTCCATAATCGATTCAAAAACGGATGGGGCCTGTTTAAATTTGTACTTGCCGATTAATCTCCCAAGCTCGGATATTTCCTTGGTATGTTCATCCGGCCAATCAAATCTGGATATCTCGGCCATGATTTCCTTGCACTGCTTCGGTTTGCCTTTCCGGAGAAAGGGTTCAATGGTCGAAAGCAGTTCGAGGAGTTGTTTCGGGCTGCCCATCTTTTTTTCCTTCTCGCTGCTTTCCCTGCCAATGGAGGTCTCTAACGCTTCTGCCAATTCTGGCTCTTTGAAAGGTATTTTCTGTTCCTGGCGATCAAATGAAGCCGTGAAATAGAAAGTACTCCCCTTGCCGGGTTCGCTTTCCACCCGCATTGTCCCCCCCCATCCCTTCCACCAGACGCTTACTTACCGCCAACCCCATTCCCGTCCCGTCATATTGTCGTGTGCTGGAGTCGTCAACCTGAGTGAAGGCATCGAAGATTTTTTCGAAATTTTCCGAAGCGATGCCAATGCCGTTGTCTTTGACATAAAATTCAAGCGTTGTCTTTTCGGCGGATTTATCAATATCTTTAACGCCGATCACAACGTTTGGGGTGCCTGTATTGAATTTAGCCGCATTGTCCAGCATATGGTTGAATATCTCCAAAAGCCGGTCCGGATCTCCCATCAGGGCATTGGAGACTTGGTCCGCAGCAATGTCGAAACCGATTTTGATCTGTTTCTGGACACTTTTTTGGATAAACGTCCCGGATAGTTTACCCAGCACTTCATCCAACCGGAAGGGATCCGTAGCCAGTGCAAATTTACCGTCTTCAGATTTTGCAAAGTCCAAAATTGTGTTGACGGTACGTAACAAAGCCCCGCTGGAACGGCTGATCGTTTTCTGTATTTTCTCCATTCTGGGAGACAACTCCTGCGCCAGCGCCAGGTCAGCGGAAACAATGATGCCATTTAGCGGTGTTCGAAGTTCGTGGCTCATGTTGCTGATAAACATGCTTTTTGCTTTATTGCTCGTTTCAGCGGCATCCTTTGCTTTCCTAAGGTCTGCAGTCCGCTTTTGAACCCGTAACTCAAGTTCATCATTCAATCGCCTAAGATCCAGCATGGCTCTCCGAAGTTTCAAGTGGGTTGCGACTCGGGCTTTAACGATGGGAGGGCTGATCGGTTTCGTGATATAATCCACAGCACCCATTTCAAATCCCTTTGTTTCATCTTCCGGCTGGCTCATGGCAGAAATGAAAATGACAGGAATATCCTCGGTCGTCTTATCCCCTTTCAATTCGCGGCACACCTCATAGCCATCCATTTCCGGCATCATGATATCCAGAAGGATCAAATCCGGTGGGGTTTCGCCACGGGCCGCCTGGAGTGCTTTCCGGCCGTTTTTGGCCGCCAACACTTCATAGAACGGTTTAAGTAAATCTACCAAAATGGTAAGGTTGTGCCGCTCATCATCAACAACAAGTATGGTTCCACTTTTATCCGCCATCGTTAACCTCATAGTGTCCGTCCACAAATGGCCCTTTTTCCCCTGAGCGGCGTCCTCCGCGGGATTTCCGGCTGCGACGTTCAGCAGTACGCCTCGCCGGAATCCTGCGTCGATCCTTGCTCAGTGAAAAAATTGCTCATTTCTGACTTTGACACGTTTGGTGCCCTTACTCATTAGGACTTTTCCAGCTTTTCCCTCAATTTTGCCAGCGCCTCCATTGCCAGGTCGTATTCGAAGTCTTCGACATATTCGTTTATCTTCTGAAGCAGCATTTTTTCCGGTTCGGCAAAGTTCGCTTCATTCAGAAGGGATAGGGTATCTTCAGCTCCCGTACTCATTTTGGTGAGTTGATCGTGGAGCAGGTCAAGATTCGGGATAACGGCATCGGTGTCCATTCTATCGGCGGTTCGTTGTGGCCGGGTTGGCGGTTTCTCTTGTAATTTCGGTTTTATCCCGTCCAGGCTCTGCATTACCTTCTGTAATGACTGATTGAACTTCGACAAAGGCGCATCGAAGGATTGCACGTCGTTCTCTTTTAATGCCAGATCCAGCTTTTCGGCGTCACGAAAAAGTTGTTCAGCGCCAATGGAGCCCGCAACCCCCTTGACCGTATGGGCCGTCCGATGGGCCAAATCCAGGTTCCCTTCTTCGATGGCGCCCCGAATTATTTTCCCATCTCCCCTGTGATCGTCCAGGAATTTTAAAAGCAATTTCTGATAAAGGGCGGCATTTCCGCCCACACGCTTGATTCCATCTTCAATATCGACACCTTCGATTGCGGAAAGTACCCGTGGATAAGAGGGGGAGGCAGGGAAGGCGCTTTCTTCACCCGGGCTGTGGGTACAGACGTTCTGGGGAAGCCATTTACACAGGGTATCGAAAAGCCTTTCCGGGTCAATGGGCTTGGCCACATGATCGTTCATTCCCGCATCGATACACTTCTCCCGGTCCCCAGCCATCGCATTGGCCGTCATGGCTATGATCGGCAGATCATCAAACTCTTTTTGTTTCCTTATGGCCCGGGTGGCTTCATAGCCGTCCATCTCGGGCATTTGCAGGTCCATCAGTAAGGCATCGAATCCGGATTTCCCCAGTTGGTCCAGGGCTTCTTTTCCGTGGTTGGCGATGGTGACATTCAATCCCGCCTGGACCAGCAGCTCCCGGGCCAATTGCTGGTTGATCTGGTTGTCTTCAACCAGCAGCACATCTGCACCGCGTATCCCATCAATCTTGTCGATTTTCCATGCCTCTTCCGATGGGGCTTTTGCCCGGAAACCGTCCTTGCCCTCCAGCACGGCGACAATCGTTTTCAGCAGGCCGGAGGGAATGATGGGTTTTATCAGAATGCCGTCCAATCCGATGCGTTTTGCCTGCCGCACCACATTTTCCTTCCTGTAAGCGGTCACCATGAGAATGACGGGCAGGTGCCCGAGGGCCGGGTGGTTTTTGATGTTTTTGGATATTTCAATACCGTCCGATCCGGGCGTTTTCCAATCCACCAGCAACAGCCCGAATGGATCGTTTTCCGGGGCCGCTTCCAATGCCGTCAGCGCAGCCTTTCCGAATTCCACGCAAGTGGCCCGGAAAGAGAACGACGAAAGCATGGCCTCGAGGATCCCACGGGAGCATGCGATGTCGTCCACCACCAGCACCTTGAGCCCACGGATATCTTCCGGGGCCGTTTGCCGGCAGGTTTGCAATTTGTCCGAAACGCGGTTGAAGACCGCGGTAAAGGCAAAGGTGCTGCCGGCATTCGGTTCGCTTTCCACCCGGATGCGGCCGCCCATGAGTTCCGTCAGCTTTTTGCTGATGGCCAGCCCGAGGCCGGTACCACCGTACCGACGCGTTGTGGACGTGTCGGCCTGGCTAAAAGACTGGAATAGCCGCTTACGCTGTTCTGAATTCATGCCGATACCGGTATCCTGTACGGAAAACCGGATTTCAACTTCATCCCGTGTCATCCGCACCGGTTCGGTTCGGATAATGACCTCTCCCGCCTCGGTGAATTTGATGGCGTTTCCCGCTAAATTCAACAGGATCTGACCGAGCCGCAGGGGATCACCCGTCAAGGTCGAGGGGATGTCGGGATGCGGATCGAACAACACCTCCAACCCTTTCTCCTGGGCCTTGACGGCGATAAGGTTGCGTAGATTGCCCAATACGTCGTCCATTTTGAAAGGAATCGACTCCATGGCCAGTTTGTCGGCCTCGATTTTCGAATAATCGAGAATGTCGTTGATGATGCCCAGCAATGATTGGGCGGACTGGTGAACCTTCTGGATGTAATCTCTCTGCCGGGGTTTCAATTCGGTACCGAGACAGAGATGGGACATGCCGATGATGGCATTCATGGGAGTCCTGATTTCATGGCTCATATTGGCCAGAAAATCGCTTTTAGCCTGGGTGGCGGCTTCGGCCCTTTTTTTGGAAGCCTCCAGGTCATTCATCACCATCAGTAGTTCAGTCTCTGTTCGTTTTCGGTGTACGACTTCCTTTTTCAGCTTCCGGTTCCAATAAAAAACCAGCATGACAACCAATACGATGGGGGTGATGATCTTCCACAATATCGAATAATCGAATTCCCGTTCATACTTCACGGATATCCAGCGGTTGAAAATTTCCGTCCGTTTCTCTTCGGAGATGGCATCCAGCGCTTTTTGCACGAGACCGGCAAGTATCGGCTTGTCCTTGCTGACGCCGATGGTGAGATCTATGGTGTAGGGCGCTTCACCGGATATTTTGAGGCCGGGAATCTTTTCACGTCCCATGACATGGCTGACCGAGGCAAGGCCGTCGATAAACGCATCGGCTTTCCCTTTATGAACGGCCTTGAGTCCATCTGCGACGTTTTCGACGGAAAGCAGTTCCAGTTCCGGGTGATCTTTTGCCAGCATGTCCTGCAACGCATACCCCTTCACCACGGCAACCTTTTTGCCCGACAACATTTTGATATCGTTGATGTAGGAAAATTCCAGGCCCGTTGCGATCACCATGGGAAATCGAAGATATGGGGTTGTAAAGTCAAGAAATTTTTCACGCTTGGAAGTTCGCATGACAGCCGGGAGAATATCCAGTTTCCCTGACTCGGCGGCTGCCATTGTGGCGGCCCAGTTTTGCGGCGGAGCGGGTTCAAAAGTCACGCCTAAGCGCTCGGCGATCAATTTCATATATTCGGCGCTCATGCCCTGGTACTGATCATTCTTGTCCGCATATTCAACGGGCGGATAATCCATATCGTAACCGAGGCGGATGACGGGGTTGTCGACCAGCCATTCCCATTCTTCATCTGTGATGATTATTTTTGCTTCACCTGTCGTTTTTTTGAGACCGAACCATTTCTGTCGGATCTTCGTCATTTCTTCTTCCGAAATGGCATCGAGACCTTTCTGCAGAATATCTCTTAGCAGAGGCTTGCTCTTTATCACGCCTATTCTGTATCGTGGGGGTACGGCTTCCTCGAAAAAAGCCGCAACCTTCAGACCCGAGAAACTATGCTTATCAATGAGATAAAGGCTGACCGCCTGGGTGCCAATGTAAGCATCCGCTTTGTTGGTAATTACAGATTTCAAGGCCTCAAGCGTATTATTAACGACGAGCAGATTTATATTAGGAAAAGAATTTCTTAAGAAAGCCTCCGTGGCATAGCTCCTCTCAACGGCAACGGTTCGCCCGGATAGATCCTTCACCGAGTCGACCTTATCAGCGATTTCCGTTATGATCACTTGGGATGTTTCGCTTACAGGATCAGTGAAGACCATATATTTTTTCCTATTATCCGTAGCATTCAACCCTGGGCAGAGATCCAGTTCTCCTTTTTGAAGTTTTTCATCAAGAACAGACCATTTGTCGAAGACGGGTTCAATTTTCAGTCCGGCCTTGTTAGCTGCCAACCGCAAGATATCGGCATGCAGGCCTAAATATTGTCCCTTTTCCTGAAACTCGAACGGCGGCCAGTCCGGAGTGGCCGCAACCCTGATAGTAGGGTTTTTCGCAATCCATGCCTGTTCCCGGTCGGTAAAGATGACTGCTATTTCCGCTTTCTGTTGCCTCAGCCAGCGCTGCTTTAACTCTCTCATTTCCTGAAGCGTTACGGAAACCATCGCCTTTTTCAGTATGCCCTGCAAGACAGCCCAGTCGTCCCGAACGCCGATGTGCAAGTTGCTGGTGTCTTGCCAACCCAACTGTACCTCACCCGAAAGCCACACGCCTTTCAGGAGGTGCTGATCAATCAGATATTCCACCACAGCCAATTCACCCAGGGCGGCATCCGCGGTGCCGAATACGACGGCCTTGATCGATTCCAGCTGATTTGGTTTCGTGACGCGTATGATATCCGGATGATGGGCTTTCAGCAGTTCTTCATAAAAAAACCCTTTTGGAATGGCCACCCGCATCCCTTTGAGTGCATAAATCGTGTTGTAAGCGTTTTCCTCCCGGCTGATGATGACGTTGGGGTTGGTGATATAAGGTTGGGTGTAAAGAATATATTCTTCACGCTCGGGCGTTTTAACGATGTTGAGTATAACGTCCAGATCCTTGTTCCGGATCATTTCGAGAAATCTGTTCCAGGTGGGGCCGGATATATAATCCACTTTCAACCCGACGGATTCGGCAACAAGGTTCATGTAATCGATGGAAAGCCCCTTCGGGGTGCTCCTCTCATTGTAGTTGAATGGGGGCCAGTCCATTTCATTGTGGACGCGAATCCGCGGGTGTTTCGAAATCCAGGCCCTTTCTTCCTGCGTCAGGTCTATACGGAGGCGGACATTCCGTTTAAAAATCAGGTTGTCCATATGCAACGGTTTCGTGGTAAATCCCAAGAGCCTGTAAGCCAGGGCGATCTGCTCCACCCGTTTTCTATCGATGTCTCCCAGTGGGGCTTTTTCTATTGCCAGTTTTTTCAGCGTTTCGGCCTCGAATTTCAACATCTCATTGCTGCGTTTCTGGGTGTTGTATTTTTTTTGTATAATCTCGACCGCTTCATCGATGTGTGAAAAAGCGTATTCCCACCCTCGAAGACTGGCTTGCTGGAATCGTTCAACCCGTTGAGGGTCATTCCTGTATAACTTTTTGGAAGTGAAAAGGATGTCGCTGTAAAAGTCGAAGCCGTAATCCTTGGGTGAAAAGACCGTGTAGGCAACCCCCTTTTTCACCATTTGATAGGGCTCGTTGGAAACATATGCGGCGATGGCGTCTGTCTTGCCGGAAATCAGGTCGCTGACTGAAAAAGTGTGCTTTTGGGAAGTAAAATCCCCGGGTCTGACGCCATTTCCGGTCAACATGGCGGTCAGCGAGGCCATGCCGACGATGTCGTCGGTTACCATTATCCGCTTGTTTTTCAAATCGGAAACCTGCTTCAGGTCTTCCCGTTTTTTTGCCAACAGCACAAATGGCGAGTGCTGGAAAATGGCCGAGAGCAGGTAAACCGGTTTTTCCTTCATGCTATCCAAAATGAGAGAGGACCGACCCACGCCGAAGTCCGCTTTTTGAGACAGGATCTCCTCCGTCACATCCATTCCGATGTCGTATTCCTTGATGGTGACATCCAGATTCACGTCATCGTAAAAGCCTTTCTCCTTGGCAACATAGTATCCTGCAAATTGGAATTGGTTTTTCCAGATTAGCTGGAGCGTCACTTTGTCAGCACTAAAAGCGGATGTTGAAAGGCATAGCAAGAGGAGGTATAGGCATGCATGGAAAAAAGCATGTGGGGTTTTCTTCATGAGTCAATGCCTTTAAACATAGATTAATATGCTCATATCAAGCAGAGCTCATTTATCTGGCATTTTGTCTCATTGTTGGAGACAATATCTGAAGTCGGTTATATTCTTAATGGAAATAATACCTTATATTGTATATAGACGATTTTGTCAAATTTTAAGGAAATGATAATTCTCCGAAACAGGGGGGTGCAGGAATAGATGTCTGTAGAGAAAAAGCCGAAATTAGGAGTTGTATCGTGCTCTACATATAGTGATTTGCCAGGATCGGCTTGAGGAAAGAAAGATATCGGGGGTTTTGAAATCCGTAAAAGGGGCCATGGTTGATTGAATTGGCCAACTACGATATTAGAGTCATGAACCGGCGTGCCGGAAGTCTGAACTGCGCCACCACCATAGCCCGCCGGACACTTCTTTGGACCGTCATCGGAATATGCATCATT
>CAZWAE010000048.1:0-6196 GCA_964631805.1 uncultured Desulfobacteraceae bacterium
CGATGCCCATAGGCCGGCTCGACGATGACACTGGAGTATCGTGGATAACCGCATAAAAAAATGGGGCCCGGGAATTTGCGAAACCACAATGTGGTATTATCTTTATGGATAATCATAGTATTGGGGAATGATACGCCATCCGGACAAAGGGGTGTCACACATGAAATCCATCTATATCACAATTCTGATCATCGGCATCACGCTGGCGGGTTTTCATCAGGTGAGCAGCATGAATCATGAACAGGGGTCGCCCATGGAAAACAATATGGACCAGACAAAAACCGCCACCTTCGCCGGCGGCTGTTTCTGGTGTACCGAATCCGATTTTGAGAAGGTCAAAGGGGTTGTCGATGTGGTGTCGGGATACACCGGCGGCACCCGGTCAACCGCCGACTACCGGCAGGTCTCTTCCGGCGGGACCGATCACGCCGAAGCGGTCCAGGTGCGCTACGACCCTACCCAAATCAGCTATGTTGAGCTGCTGGATATTTTCTGGCGGCATGTGGATCCCACCGATCCGGGCGGACAGTTTGTCGACAGGGGCTCCCAGTATCGCAGTGCAATTTTCTATCACGATGAAAAGCAGAAACAGCAGGCGGAAATGTCAAAGGACACGCTGGGCCTGACGGGCCGGTTCGATAAGGGCCTGGTCACCAAAATCTCTCCATTGAAGGCGTTTTACCCAGCCGAGGACTACCACCAGGATTACTATAAAAAAAATCCGTTGCGGTACAAATTTTACCGCCACGGATCGGGCCGGGACCAGTTCCTGGAAAAAGCATGGGCGAGAAAGATCGAGCCGGCCAAACCGGGGCCGGCGGCTTCGTCAACCCCCTACCCTGTCCCGGCAGACGAGGAACTGCGTAAAAACCTCACCCCCCTGCAGTACCGGGTGGTGCGGGAAAACGGCACGGAGCGCCCCTTTTCCAATGAATACTGGGACAACAAAAAAGAGGGGATCTACGTGGATATCGTATCCGGGGAACCCCTGTTCAGCTCAAAGGACAAGTTTAAATCCGGCACCGGATGGCCCAGCTTCACACGACCCCTGAAACGGGAAAATGTGGTGGAAAAAAAGGATTCCAGCCATTTCATGATCCGAACCGAGGTGCGCAGCCGTCACGGGGATTCCCACCTGGGCCATCTTTTCAACGACGGCCCCCGGCCCACCGGAATGCGCTATTGCATCAACTCGGCATCCCTGAGGTTTATTCCGAAAGAAAGGCTGGCGGCGGAGGGATACGGGGAGTATATGAAGCTTTTCGAGTAAGGCACCCCCCGGATCTATTGCGGTTTTAGAATTCCGTTTTAAATACGTGGGCCGCTACTCCTCCATAAGAAGCATATTTTTTGCCAGCCCCTATCGCATTTGATCCCCGTTAAAAGTTATACCTGAGGAAGAAGCGTATCTCACGGCTGGGCAGCCTCGTATTGACCATCAATTCATCCTGGATCAGAGTAAATTCCTTATCAAGCAAATTGTCGATCCTGATTCCGAAGCTCACGCGTTTGTCCAGCAGCTCTTTTTCGAGGGAAAGATCGAGCAACATGACCTCCGAGGGATCATCCGCGTCGAACCCGTGAATATTTTGCCGGATCAGGCTGGCGTCGAGGTTTCCCTTAATGCCGCTCGGGTGCAGAAAATGAAGCTGAATTTGGAATTCATGGTCATCCCGCCACCTCGTTTCATTGGACAAGAAGGTATGGTCGAATGATTTTTCTTTGCTTCGAATGAAAGTATAGGAGGGGGATAGGCCGAAATACTCGTTGAAAACGAGGTTCCATTCGAGACCGCCACCGAAAAAGTCGGTGGTTTTTTTTATAAAGCCGTTGATAAAAACGTCTTCGATCTGCGTATCCCGTTCCCTTCTGAATAGGTCCACTTTAAAGAAATTGAGAGGGCCGATCTGCCGCTCCCATGCAAGGGACAGATCTTTTTGAAAAGTTCCGGACAAGGCGTTTTGCCCGATGGTAAAGCCAGCAATATCGGTGGGCCTCAATTGTGCCGGTGTAATGAAAGGAGACTGCAGATAGTGAGAATAGCCGAGTCGTAAGGTGTTTTTCCGGTCGGGATGGTAGATCAGGCCCAGACGGGGGCTGACCTGTTCATCCCTGAAATGGTTGGACGAAAAGATCGGCACGGTGGTGCCGTCCTTGGTGCTCTCGAAAAAAAGCCCGTACTCCAGGGTCAATTCCGGACGAATTCGCCAGGCGTCCTGGAAAAAGACAGAGAGGTAACGGGGTCGGATTTCGTTGCGGGTGACCGGTTGGTCCACATACCCCAGAGGGATAAAAAGAAAGGAGAGAAAGTCACGCCGCGTTTCTTCGACCTGGCTTTTTCCCTTCATATACTCCACGCCGTAAGTCAACCGGTGATCGTTTAAACGGAGGAAATGGGTGGCTGCCGTATGCAGATATGTTTGATCGAAGGTGAGCCGGCTGTCGACCTGCCGGCTGATGATGAAGGGGGGGATGATGGTAGCCGTTTCGCTTTCCGGTCCGTCCGTCAGGACGCTCTCCGCTTCATCCCGCCTTGCCACGAAGAGAAAATCCGATTCGGGCGAAGTTTTCAGGTGATACCCGAAGGTATAACCGGTCATGTCCGTCTCCACGGTATCGTCCGGATCGGTGGCGGCAAACGCATCGAGATCACTGGAATGGTCCCCCCGGTCAGCGTTGTTGCGGCTGAACCGGAGCAGAATATCCTGATTCAGTCCCAACTGGTATTTGATCTGGGTCTCATTGAACCAGGACCGGTCGAAGTTGTTGGGTTTGTACCCGTCCGTATCAGTGTACTGGTACAATTCGCGGAAAGCGAGGTTATCCCAGCCCCCCCCAGAAATCGGCAATATATGTCTCAGCGTCGTGGTTTCCCAGTTGGATTTCCGGTGAGCCACTGATATCCGGTTGCTCGAAAAAGGAGGTATACTCGTTGAAACTATTGAAGGAGTTCTGGTTGGCGGGCTGGAGGAGCAGGGCCTTGAGAATTTCACTTCCGGCCGCTGCGGTTCGGTCGTTTTCTTCAACAAGGACCTTTGCCATGAAAAGGTGAGCGGAACTGTTGTTCGGGTCATCCTTTAAAGACCGGATCGCGCGGTTTGCCGCCATTGCATTCAACCCCAGCCCGGCATAGGTTCTCGCCAGATCGATATTTTTGATGGCCCGGTCCTGATCCAACAGGAAGGCCGAACGGTAGACCGCACGGTTGTCGTTGAGCAGGATGGATGTTTCCAGTTCACGGATGCCCTGCGCCGCTTCGTTGAGGTCCGTTTTCATGATTCCGGAGTAGAGATAAGGGGTTGGATCCCGGGGATCCAGGGCCTTTGCCTTTTGAAACGCCTTTTCAGCCCCCTTGAAATCTTTCACCTGATAAAGCGCCTTGCCCAGATAGGAGTTGTTCAGGGCGACATTGGGATCCAGAAGGGTTGCCACCAGCATCTCCTCCAGGCCGTTTTCGACATCTCCCTTTCTCACATAAGCGATCCCAAGGCCGAGGTGCGACTGGCTCTGCCGGGTGTCGTTGTCGATCGCCCGTTTAAATGAGGCAATGGCGGTCTCCGTTTCACGCCTCGCCAGGCTTATAAAACCCTTGAGGGTCAGTGCCAGCGATTCATCGGGGTTGATGTTGAGGATCGTGTCGGCAACGGCATTTGATTTTTCAAGATAACCGGACCCAAAGAGCAGCTGGCAATAGGTGATCAGCGCCCGGACATTTTCCGGATCCAGCTTAAGGGCCTTTTCAACCGCCTCAAGGGCATGATCCAGGTCAAAGTTCGCCTGCCTTGCCCATGCCAAATCAACATAAGGAGAGGGGGACCAGGGATTGATGGCAACCGCTTTTTCTGCCGTTTCAAGCGCCCTTGCTTTCTGGTTGTGGACTAGGTGAATATTGGACATCAGACCGTAAACCAACGCATCGGGTTTTAATTCTTCAGCGGCTTTCAAATCGGTCATCGCCTGGTCTGGCTTACCAAAATGAAGCTTCAGCATCGCTGACTGGACCAACAGCGCGGGCTTTTGTCCGGCTTCGAGAATGACATGTGAGATGAAATTCAATGCCTCCGCTGCCTGTCCCATGCGGTACAATGTCAATGCTTTTCCAACGGCGGCCATCTCCATCCCCGGATCGACGGCCGAAAAGTATGACAACGCATTTTCAAGGTTGCCTTTTTTCAGTTCGATCCATCCCATAAGCTCCTTGACCGCATCCGGAAAAATCCCCTTCTCCTTTTCAGTCGAAAGTATGTTTTCAGCCTCTTGGAGCCGGCCCAGATCGTGCAGGATTTTTCCTTTCTGTATCCGAAGCGCAGTGCTGCCGGTATCTTCGGAAAGCGCCATTTCTACACGGCGCAACTTGTCCGCAAGGATATCGGGGTTCAGCGAAACGAAGTCGTAATCCTTGAAGCTAACTGAGGTTGGGTAGAAAAGTGACCACTGCACCGCATCCAACGGCCGCAGCAAAATCCGTTTTACCGGTGCCTCGCCCGGTCTCACAATCCCCTGCTCACCGGCCTGTACCAAAACGGATCCGAATGGATTGGCCATCTTTGCCTGACCCGAAACCATGGAGACGCTTGTTTCACCGTAGTTATCGACCTCGATGCTGAATTCGGTCCCCCGTATGCCGAGACTCGCAGAGGGGGTTTCGATATCCATCGATGCCGTAGACCTGAACCAGAATCTTCCCTTTGCGATTTTGTAGCGGGAATGAACCATTGCCATGGCAATCTTTTTTATCCTCGCTCCCAGACTGATTCCGTGAGAGGCTTTGACGGATGTGATGATGAGGGAGCTGTTTTCATCGAGTTTGACCAGACTTTTGTCTGCAAACAAAATGGAAGCGCGGCTGAGCGGTCCTGTAAAAACCTGATCTTTATCCAGGAGATTCATAAAGGCGGTTGCCCGGACCCTTTTTCCGGTGTTTCCCGATAACACCGTTACATTACCGTGAAAATCGTAAATTCGTCCGGCAATTTTGTTTTGGGCCGATGAAGGACCGGGATACAGAGAGACACAGATGAGAATCACAAGGCAGGTCAAACGTTTCATCATCGAAAACCTCCACAGATCTGCAAAGATAAAGATGCATGCGGCTACTGACATCTCTGAATGTCGGCAAACCGGCTACGGCTGTACTCCACTTGCTTCTATTCCAACAATGGAACAGTTTTTGCCAACCTTATTAAAACGTACCGGTTCCGGGCCGTTTACCGACAAAAACTGTAACTTATTTATATCTGGTGATAAAATGAATGGGGCGGTCGGTCGAGAAAAATATATAACGGTTACTATCTGATTCTGTCAAGGGCTTAGACCGGCCTTGCCGGAGAGGAATACCCGGTATTTATCGCACAATACCGGGTATTATTTTCCGTACTGTTCCGCCAATTTTTTATAAGAAAGATTGGTGCCACCGAACAGATCCAGGGCGCTGCCCACCGTGAAATCGATCCTGCCAAGGCCGATGGTTTCGATGGCGCGGATATCTGCCATGCTGTGGATACCCCCGGCGTAGGTGACGGGGATCTCCCCCCAACGGCCCAGAGTTTCCAGCAGCGAGGTTTCGATGCCCCGGCATTTGCCCTCCACATCAACCGCGTGGACCAGAAACTCACTGCAATATTCGGAAAGTCGTGTCAGCAATCGGGGCGTGACCGTCTCGTCGGTAAAGGTCTGCCAGCGGTCGGTGACGATCCTGTATGCACCCTCTTTTTTCCGGCAGCTCAAATCCAGAACCAGCCGCTCCCGACCGATTCTGCGGGTGAGGCGTTTGAGCCGATCCTCGTCCACTGTGCCGTCGTGGAATACCCAGGAGGTGACGATGACCGCTCCCGCCCCTGCATCCAGCCAGCGCTCCGCGTTGTCCAGGTTGATACCGCCCCCGATCTGAAGGCCTCCCGGCCAGGCGGCCAGCGCGGCGTGGGCAGCCTTTTCGTTTCCCGGCCCGAGCATGATCACATGCCCCCCGGGGAGTCGGTCCCGCCGATATTGATCTGCATACCATTCCGGCGGATGGTCCGCCATGAAGTTTGTTTTAAGGGATGCGGCATCGGTGTCGGACAGGGACGATCCCACGATCTGTTTGACCACACCCTGGTGAAGATCGATACATGGCCTGAATTTCATGGATACACCTAATCGTTAAATTGTTCGGCGTTCATCTCCACCGTCAAACCGTCGTTGTCCATCAGCCGTT
>CAZWAE010000048.1:6296-20921 GCA_964631805.1 uncultured Desulfobacteraceae bacterium
AACGATCTTTCTGCCCAGAAGGTCCATCGCCTGGATGCCTGTGGTGCCCTCATGAATCGGATGGATCCGGCAGTCCCTAAAATACTGCTCCAACGGATAATCGTCACAATAACCGGATCCCCCCAGGCATTGAAGACCCTGGCTGATGGCGAGAATACCCATTTCTGAGGGGTAGCTCTTGGCAACGGGCGTCAGAATTTCGAGTAGCAGAAGATACGGCTTCTTCTCCTCATCGAAAAGCACCTTGGTCATGTCCACATACCGGCTGCACTGCAGGATCAGGGCAAGGGCGCCTTCCGCCACCGAACGCTGAAAGAGCAGCATCCGCCTGACATCGGCGTGCTGGATGATAGGGACTTGCGGCTGCGCAGGATCTTTATTCGAAATGCTCCGTCCCTGACGTCTTTTCCCGGCATAATCAAGGGCCGCGTAGTAAGCTGCTGTTGCCATGGCGGTTGCCCCCATTCCGACGCCGATGCGGGCCTCGTTCATCATCCGGAACATATAGCTCAAACCGTGATGGGGTTTTCCCACCAGCCAGCCGCGGCAGTCGTTTCCATCCCCCAGGCTGAGTTGAACGATTGGACAACCTCTGTACCCCAGCTTGTGGTACAATCCAGACGTCGCCACATCATTCGATTCCAGACCGCCCCTGGCATCCAGCCTTTTTTTAGGCACCACGAACAGGGAGATCCCCTTTACACCAGGTGGCGCGCCCTCGATCCTGGCCAGCATGAGGTGGATGATATTGTCCGCACCGTCGTGGTCTCCCGCAGAGATGAAGATCTTTTGACCGGAGATGAGATAATATCCGCCATCGGCCGGATGAGCCGTCGTCGTGAGGTCCGAAAGGGATGATCCGGCTTCGGGTTCCGTGAGCGCCATGGTTCCCTGCCACCTGCCCGAACGCATATTGGGCACATAGGTCTTATAAAGCTCGCGGCTGCCGAAGGTTTCAATAAGGCCGGATGCGCCGGCGGTCAACCCGGCATAGGCAGCGGCTGAATAATTGGCTGCCTGGAAGATAAAATCGCAGGCATCCGCTATCAGGTGGGGGAGCTGTTCACCATCCCGGTCAAAGGGGGCTCGGCTTGCGATCCATCCGCCCTCCCCGAACGCTTTTAAAATCGATTTGACCGCGGGGTGTACCCTGACTTCGCCCCGGACCAGTTCCGGCGGCTTGCGGTCCATCTCGGTAAAAACCGGACACAAAAGATCCTTCCCTAGTTTTGAAGCGGCTTTTAACACCATTTCAAACACCTTTGGATGGTGGTCCTCGTAATAGCGGTATTCGCATAAAGAGGTGACGTCAAAAATCTCGTAGAGTAAAAATCGCAGGTTTCGTTCGCTCACAAATTTTGCAGTCATGGAATAGCTCCGCTGTATTCAGTCCGTCTAAAAAAATTGCTCCGTTGATTGAAACCGAAGTTGATACTTTACCATTCATGACGCGCATGCAACAAGAAATCTTTACGGAATCTGATGATTCAGGATGGAGAACCGATGAGGTGCCCGGTGAGGAAGGTGCCTGCAATGGCAAGGCATTCCATGTCCAGAAAGGCTTCTGCGGATCTATTGAAGAGAACGGAGGCCTGGGCGGGGAACTCATCGTCCCCGTCATTGAATCTTAAGTAAACGGGAATTTGAGGAAGGGCGTTAAATTTCATGGATAGATCAAAGGCCGAACCGTCCGAAAAGTCCGCTCCTTCTAACAAGCGGCAGGCATCGGCAAGGGCTCCCAGTCGTCCTGAGAATGTCTGCTCTATAATTTTGTTGGTGTTGTTGGCAAAATACCCGGTGAGGGGGCCGGCATCCTTGAATTCGCGGTAGGTGGCCAGTTCGCCCTTTTCGGGCTGTTTGTCGGGACATCGGAGAACATAGTTGCTCAAGACCACGCAGACGGCAAAATTCGCTTTCTCACCATCAACAGCGATGACACCGGATGGGGAAACCCGGTACGGTCTTCCGTAAAACGGGATGACAAGGCCTTCGCCGGAGGATACCGCTCCCAGGGTCGCTGCCCGGCCGTCCATATCGATATCGGCCAATCTTTTCAGATAAGTCCGGTAGGTCTCTTCAAAAATCGCCGCCTTTTTGATCATCTAATACCCGATTCCCGCCGGCATGACGTTTTCCGGAGATCCGCAGTGACAGGGGGTGACGGCATAGACCATATTGCACCGAGGGCATGCGGATACCATGGTTTCCATTTTGAAATCCTCCTTGCAGCTTGAACACCGGATATCGAGGGGCACCGGCATCGACATGCTGTCAAACCCCATCATCCTCACCTTGTCGGCAATCTGTTTTCCGTCTACAAAATCGGCGGTGCATCCATCGTGCATGGCTTTTTTCCTTTCCTTTATCATTTTCTGCGGCGATCCGTCAAAGCGTCAAAACCGGAACGCCGGATCAGTTTGAAGGTTCCATTTTTTATTGCAGATTTAAACCAGAGCAGGCGGTAAGTCTTTGATCTATGTCAAAGGGGGGAATCGATTTTCCGGCACAGCAAAAGACCTATCCAAAGAAAGGAATCGGTACGAGTTAAGCGGCAAAGGTTGAAAGTTGGCGGAACCCTGGCGGGTCAGAACCGGTAGTTATTGATATGGCGCCTGATTCTGTTTTTTTTGGCTTCGGGTATGATGGACCATGGACCGCTGCTGCTGTCGACATTGTCCAGGATGCCCTGCAGTCCGTCCCTCAACAGGTCCTCGTCGCCTTTTGATTTTTTAATCAGTTGGACCAGCTGTACGAGAAAAGTGACCTCCGCTCTTACAGCCGGGGGAAGGGCAAGCAGTCCGAGCACCTGTTTTTTCCCGCCCTTTGCCAATTTTTGGATCTGTTTTTCATAGACCTTTAGAAAATATCTCAACGACAGATGGTAATTTCGGGCATCAAACTTGGCCACTGCCCTTTTCAATGCGGTTTGAGGATCAACGGAATCGTCAAAAGCCTCGGTTTTTGCAACCCTGGCGCGGACCGGTGCCGGTGCTGCTGCGACCTGCTGGGCCTGCTGCTGAGCGTCGATGATGGCTTGCTCCCTGGCGGCCAGCGCCTCTTGCAGCTCATCGATTTCAGCCGTTTTTGATTCGGAAATGAACATGACATCCACCCGGTTGGAGAGGCTGATGGCCTTCTCCTCAGCTTGCTGCAAAAGCACCAGCGCCCGGTCGTAATTTTCCACCGATTCCGGCCTCTGATAGCTGGCATTGTCGCTCTCATCGATATCCGCGAAAAAATCGATGAGGAGTTTGGCGGTCTCCTGCCTCTCCGGATCCAGGTAGTCGGTCAGCAGCTTCAGTTTTTTTATGGCCAGTTCTTTTGCGGTTTCCCATTCGTCGGGTGTCAATGCCGCCGTCATCTCGTCATATATTTTTCCGGCCAGGTCCCCTTTTCTTCGAACCTCAAGATCCGCCCGGCGTTTTTCATTTGATTTGATTTTTTCCTCGGTAATAAAAGACAGGTCCCCGATGCCCGGGATCGCCTGGAGTTTCTGCTCCGCCAATCGATAGGACGAGAGGGCCATCTCCATCTTTTCCCGGGATTCCGGTTGTTCACCCATCAAGCGGTCTCCCTCTTCGAGATACTGGAAAAAGGAGATCAATTGTGACATCTGCTGTTTTTGATCCTTGGCCAGATGTGTGAACAAACGGGATTCATTTGCAGCCAGATCCGACTTGGCAGACGCCCATTTATCAGGGGTCAGAGAGCTGATGATTCTTTCATATACCTGCCCGATTTCGCGCTTTTCCGCCTCTTTTGTCAACACCTCCCGGCGGTGTTGGACTTCGGCTCTTTTCTGGTCCAGAATAAAGGTGTGGTCCGCGATGCCGGCCATCTCGGAAATTTCCATGCCGGCAAGTTCATAGCGGGCCAAGGCCTTTTCCAGATTCTCCACTGTCTGAACAGGGGTGCTCATAAACCGGTCGCCCTCGTCGATACCGGAAAAAAAGGCGAGCAAGCCTTCCACGTTTGCCTGCCGGTCCGGTGCGAGGTGAGACAAAAGGAGGGCTTTTTTCTCCGTCAGGAGGGTACCGGCAGCCTGCCACCGATCCGGATTAAAGGCTTCCATAATCTGGTCGTAGGTTTTTTCGGCAAGCTGTTGTTGGTTTAACCGGCCAATCAGGTCGATGCGGTTTTTCGCGATGCCGATTCGATCATCTGCTATGAAAAGGATCTTGAGTCGTTTCTCCAACTGAACCGCTTTCAGCCGGGCGAGGTCGTAGAAAGACAATGCCGTTTGAAGGTTTTTTTCGGTTTCCGGTATTTGATCGGCCAACCGGTCGCCTTCTGCAAGGTCCCTGAAAAATGCGATCAACCCCAATACATCCTCTTTTCGAGCGGGATCGAGGTGTTCCAGCATCAGCATCTGATTTTCGCCAAGCAGCTTTTTTGCCTCTTTCCATCGGTCCGGTATCAGCATCGCCACCGTCTTTTCGTAAATCTTACCCGCAGATGTTTTTTGCTGTTTCTCTTCCAGCGCAGCTCTCCAATTCCCCCTCTCTTCGATTTTAAGCTGAGCGATGAATCCCACATCCACATAGCTCTGGATCATTTTGGCCTTTTGCGCGGCCCGTTGGTAAAATCGGTCTGCAAGGGTCAGGTCCCTAAGGGTCGTGTTCTGTCCGCCGGACAAACGGTCCCCCTCATCAATATCCTTGAAAAAGGCGATCAATTCCAAAATGTTTTTTCGCTTGTCCTCATCCAGATGTTCCGTCAGGGAGAGGTGCTGATCGTAAAGCGCCGACCGGGCCGTTTCCCAGTCCGACGGGTTCATGGAAACCAGGATCCGCTCATATTGCTTTTCAGCATACTGTTTCTGCTTTCCGGTTTGGATCCGTTCGATCCGACCCTGAATCCGGTTGACTTTGAGCTCCGCGATAACCCCGGCAGCCACACCCGCCGGCAGGGATTGGGCGATCTCTTCAGCCTTTCGATAGTAGGCCAGGGCAGTTTTCAGATTGTCCAGAGATAAGGGATGGATGGCCGCGGTTTGTTCACCGGCCGCCATCTCTTTAAAAAATATTTCAAGGATCTTTACAGCACCTTTTTCCTCGGCGTCGAGGTGTTCATCGAGAAGGGCACGGTTTTCGGAAAGCATGTTTCCGGCGCCCTGCCAATTCGAGGCGGAGAGGGAGCCGAGGATCGACAGATAGGTTTTTTTTGCAAACTGACGCTGTTTCCCGGTTTCGAGCTGTTGGATCCGGTTTCGGGTTTCACCGACCTTGAGCCGGACGATGAGCCCGGTGTCTACGCCGGGGGGAAGGGCTGCCGCCTTTTCTCCGGCTTTCTCGTAAAGCGCTATCGCCGAAAGGAGGTTTTCAGCAGTTGGCGGTTGGATGGCAGCCGTCCGGTCCCCGGCATCAATCTCTTTGAAGACCGCTTCCAACGTTTGCACGGCGAGATTTTGATCGGTGTTTAGGTGTTCGCCAAAAAGGTCCCGGTTGTCGGAAAGCGTTTTTTCAGCCATCTTCCAACCTTCGGGTGTCAGCCTGGCGAGCATCGAGTGGTAGGTTTGTTGAGCAAACTGTTTCTGTTTCCCGGTCTCAAGCAATCGGATCCGATTCCGGGTTTCAGAGATTCGGAGTTGTGCGATGAGCCCGGCATCCACGCCAGCGGGAAGGTTTTTCGCTTTTTCTCCGGCTGCCTGGTAGAGATCGATGGCCGACCGCAGATTATCCATGGTTAGTGGCTGGATAGCGGCCGTCCGGTCCCCGGTGCCGATTTCATTAAAGATCGCATCCAGGGTCTGCAAGATCTCCTGCTGACTGCTGTTAAGGTGTTCACTTAGGAGGGCACGGTTTCCGGAAAGCGTCTTTCTCGCATTTTGCCAATCATCAGGCGACAGGTTGCCGAGGATCGACAGGTAGGTTTTTTCGGCAACCTGTTTTTGAATGCCGGTTTCGATGGCGCCGATCCGGTTTTGGAGTTCACTGATCTTAAGCCGCGCAATGAGCCCGGCATCCACACCGGACGGCAGAGCATTGGCCGTCCCCTCCGCCCCCTGGTAGTGAGCCATCGCCGACTGGAGGGTATCGAGGGTTGCCGGCTGGATGGCGGCAGTTCGGTCCCCGGTTTCGATCTCATTAAAAACGGCATCCAGGGTTGAAACGGCGTCCTTTTCAACGGGGCCGAGGTGTTTGTCGAGAAGGTTCCGGGTGTTGTTCAGTGTTTCACCGGCCTTTTGCCATTCCGAGGTGTTGAGTTGTCCGATGATCGAACGATAGGTTTTTTCAGCAAGCTGCTTCTGCATTCCGGTTTCAACGGTCATCATCTGTTTTTTAGTCTCGTCGATTTTCAACTTCACGATAAATCCGGCTTTCACATCACCGGGCAGGGTCTTGGCCTTTGCCTCCGCCCAGCGATACAGTGCAAGGGCAGAATTGAGGTTGTCGATAGTAACGGGCTGAGTACCGGCGGTCCGATCCGCAGATTCGATCTCTTTGAACATTTCCGCCAGGGTCTGCATACCGGCCTTTCGATCTGCATCGAGGTATTCATTCAGCAGGTCACGGTTATCGTAAAGAGTTTTTCTGGCGCTTGGCCAATCATCAGGCGTCAGGTTACCGATAATGGCAAGATATGTTTTTTCGGCAAACCGTTTTTGCATTCCGGTTTCGATCAATCGGATCCGATTCTGGACTTCACCGATCTTAAGCTGAACGATGGGCCCGGCATCCGCACCTGACGGCAGGGTTCCGGCACTCTCCCCAGCTTCCCGGTAGATGCTGATGGCCGCCTTTAGATCATCGATGGTTGAGGGCTGAACGGAAGCCATTCGGTCCCCCGCAGCGATTTTATTCAAAACAGTTTCCAGTGAGATGACAATGGCTTTTGAATCGTAATCTAGATGTTCGTCGAGAAGGCTCCGATTATCGGTCAACATCTTTCGGGCGCTCGGCCAACCATCGGGTGTCAGATTACCGATGATGGCAAGGTATGTTTTTTCGGCGATCCGTTTTTGTATTCCGGACTCCATCTCGGTCATCCGGTTTTGGATCTCTTCGATCTTGATCCGCGTAATCAGTGCGGCATCCACCCCTTCCGGCAGGGTTCGGGCCTTTCGGTCCGCCTCCCGGTAGAGATCCATCGCCGCCTTCAGGGTGTCGATATTTGATGGCTGGATCGCGGCGGTGCGGTCTCCGGCGTCGATCTCTTTAAAAACGGCATCCAACGTCTTAACCGCTATTTTTTGATCATCGTTGAGATGTTCGTCGAGAAGGGTGCGGTTTTCGACCAGCGATGTTCTTGCGTTTTGCCATTCCGAAGCGGTCAGGGCGCCTTTGATGGCAAGGTAGGTATCCTGGGCCAGCTGCTTCTGTTGCCCCGTTTTAATCAATTGAATCCGATTTTGGGTGTCAGTGATCCTGAGCCTTGGGATAAACCCGGCATCCACGCCGGCCGGAAGGGTCTGCGCCTTTTCTTCCGCCCGTCGATAAGCCGCTATTGCCGACTGAAGATTTTCAACGGTCAAAGGTCGTATGGCTGCGGTTCGATTTCCGGCGTCGATCTCGCTGAATACGGCGGCCAGGGTGTTGACCGCCGTTTTTTGATCGGCATTAAGATGCTCGTCTAAAAGGCTTCGGTTATCCGCCAGCATTTTTATAGCGTCCTGCCATTTTTGGCCGGAGAGAGAGGATATAATGACGGCGAACGTTTTTTCAGCCTTTTGACGCTTTGCCTCTGCGACAAGAGATGCTTCGGCGGTGGCAAGCGCATCGATTTTCCGCTTGTATACGAACGAGATCGCGATCTCTCCCGGCAAGCCCGCCGCCTTTTTTTCGGCGCGTTTGTAGCTTGCCAGCGCCTCCGCAAGGTTCTCCTGCGTTTGCGGCGTAATATCCCTCAGCCGGTCCCCCTCGTCGATCTCCCGGAAAAAGTCGCTCAAAACTTGCAGCCGGGTTCTCTTGTCGGCATCGAGATGCGTCTCCATTTGGTGCCGGTTTTGATACAGCTGTGTTTTGGCATCCTGCCACTCGGAAGGGTTGAGGGTGCGCAAAATCTGCCCGTACAAAAGCTCCGCCTGCTGACGTTGTCCGATCTCATCGGCCGTGGCCTGATCGTAAAGGGTCGTGGAAGCCACGGAATCGATGATTCCATTTTGATGTACATAGACCGCTTTCACAAAAAATTCATCCGCCCGGTCTTTGCGCCGGGGTACCTCCACGGAAGCCCGCTCAACCGTTTTGAAGAGGTGTTTGTTGACAAAAACTTTATATTTTATGGGTTTGACCTCGGTTTTCGGTTCCCGCCAACCAATAATGTTCTTTTCTCCCCGCCGCTGGATGCGAAGATCGGAAGGCGGCGCCAATAAATACTTGACCTCGATTTTATAGATGCGGTCATCCAGAACATGGGCGATGGCGGCGAACTTGTCGATACCGAGAGGAGAGATGTCGTAATCCCTATCATTGATCAGGGGGATTCGGTCGATTCCCACATGAAAAGTTTTAATATTGCCGGATTCGGGAATCCAGAATCGAAGGCGGTCGCCAGTCACCTCTTTGACAACACCGTAATGGGATGCCAATGCCACCCCGGCCTCCGTGGCTCTCTTGATGAGTTTGGGGTCGAAAACCTGTTTGAGAATAATAACGTTACGTATGGCTCGTTTCTCCGCCTCACGGCTTTCATTCAGCTTTTCGAAGAGCACCCGCAGCGGATAATCTTTGTAGGCGTCTTTTTCCTTCTCAAATGCCTGCCGGGTCACAAACTCTACGGCCAAGACATGGTCGGCACCTGAAACGGCAAAGATCATGAGGGAAAGGATCATCAGAAATACCGCGCGGACGGTTAACCGAGAGATCCTGCAGTTTCCGGTCGGTTTTATGGATGGCATTTCAACGGTGCGCATGTTTCTTCTCTTCTTTGTTTTTTTGGGTCGGTTAAAGAATAAGAGGTCTCTTTTCATTAAATCATTTACAGATCCATCTACCGTTTTAAGATGATACCTAACTTAACGTTACGGCCCTCACATCTTAATTCTGCAGATCGCATTCTATCCAGCTGCTCCCCAGTTGCCGGAAAGGCACCGGGCATCGGGTGTTTTACGAACAGTCCCTTCATCTTGAATCCGCTGTTCCAAAAAGGTTTTTGGAGAGCGGTTGACATATAGATCGATCTGTTTATATTCGATATTCTGGTCGCCGTGCCCCAGCCGGTTTTCCATGAAAACCCTCAGCGTATTGACCAAAAAAAAATCCGGATCGCTTTTGATCGTTTCCCTCATCTGGTGGTCGATGAAAAAAATCGTCCTCAACTCCTTTTCAAATGCATTTTGGAGGATGGTCCAGAAATAATGACGCCTTTCAACATCCAGGTTGGTGAGGGGTTCATCCAGAAACCAGACCGGCCGTTTTTCATCCAATACAATCTCCATCAGCACTTTTTGCTGTTGTCCCCCGGACAACAGGTCCGGCAGCTGGTCGGCGGGGAACGTCTTTGCTTTCTCAGGATCGGAACCGTTCAGGATCATGTAATTATCCCGAGTGGAGACAGGGAGAAAAAACGCTTTTTGCGGAAAAACACAAAAGTACTTTTCTCTGATCTGTGCTGCCCGAACAGGTCCGAACGCTTTTCCGTGATAGGACGTTCCATTGAAGGCGATGTTTCCCCTGTTTTTTCCGATCTGTTTGCCGATAATACCTGCTGTCAGGGACAGTAAGCTTAAAAACGTGGTTTTTCCGGAACCGTTGTCCCCTTCAAGATAGTAGATACCGTCGGTGAAGGCCATCCTACCGCTTTTTTTCAATGTAAATGTGATGGAAAACAGGCCATCCCATTCAAGCACCAGCGGAAACATGACGTCAAAACGGCTATCCATTCCTCATTTTCCTTTGTGGAGGAGGGCAAGATTCAAACGGTTGCCGGTGAAAGGGCTGAAGCACCACCGGTTGACCGGGTAAAAAAAGGCCGAAACCGCCAGAAACGAGAGGGTCATCGGCAACACCATGGCCCAGGCATCCGGCGCTCCGATTTCACCGACGGCCTGTGGTAAAAACAGTTGTGCGGCCAAAAGCCCGCTTTTCATTGTCAGCATCATCAAGAGCGGGAGGAGCCAAAAAACGGCCAGCAGTTCACGGATCCTGTTTTTAAACATCAGCATGAAGGCAAATTCCGACTTCAAATGAACAAAAGCGAAAAGAGAGACCATGAACGGGAAAGCGATGCTCATCAAGAGATCGGTCAGATAAAAATGGATGTGATTGGCCCGGATATCGGTATTGATTTTCTCGATCCGTTCCCGGATGATCTGCGATTTTTCATATGAAAAAAGGTAATGCCCTTTAAAGTGCAACCTCTCGATGAGATCCATGAAACCATCGTTGATCTCGAGCCCCTTGTAAAGAAGCCAGTGCCACTTCGAAGAGAGCAGAACCGGCATATGAACGGAAAGATACCTCGGATAAAGATCGATGTTTCCGTACATCACACCAAATGGATCCTTGGCGGGAACCTTTAGGTACCGTTTTTCAACCCGCAGAATGGAACCGTTTTCCGGCTCCACCGATTCCGAAAAATCGATGATGTCCGTTGTGTTGTCTCGGGCCAGATTGGTCAAAAGGTGCAGCAGGTTCATGGGAACGATCAGGGCGACCCGGCTGACATACGGATTTGTCTCTCCGCCGGATTCCGTTGAAACAATGGACACGGTCTCCCGAATACGCAGGGCCAGTTCATTGAACACCATCAGCCGGCGTCCCGATTTGTTTCCCCGGATAATGTCTGCGGCATCCGCCAGGTCTCTTTTCAGGTCAACCTCCCTTGACCGGGCGATTTCGCGTGTCAGACCCTTACCATTATGATTGATAACGATGTTGTTGACCTTCACCTTGAGCTTGTCGTTGCCGTCGTCAAGAGCGTAATCATGAACAACCCCTTTTATTCCAAAAATCCGGTACAATGGATCGATTTTTTTCCCTGCGGTTTCCTTCAAATCTTTATTTTCATGGTGTATTGGACCGAAATGGATAAAGAGATTGTTTTGATATATAAACGCGCTTTCGATGATACCGGCCCCCAGGTTTGCTAACGCTTTTTGATAGGACCTGGCAAAACGCATGTATTCGCTGTTTGTCCGGAGGCGGAGAAAAAACACCTGAAACGCTTTTTCCGAAAGGACTTCCGCCCTCCGAATTTCTGATTCATTAAACTGGCGAATGTAGCCCCAGGTGTTAAAGGCCATGGTGAAAAGAAACACCCCCACGAGGCATATAAAGCGTCGCCTGGTGGACTTCCGGAACAGCATCTTCAGGCAGATCGCCATCAATTTCCAGAAGTCTTTCCCAAGCAGCATCTTGAGAAATATAAGCGTTGGTTTGAAGGTCATTCGCCGCTACCGCGGAAAAAGATCATTTCTGGACAGACACTATTTAACATCTTCATAAGACCATATGGTCACAACCATATCTCCGCTGACCCCGATATCATGAGCATATTTTTTCAGATCTTTTGCATATTTTTTACCAAACCGTGTCACTAGAATAATCTGCCCGGTAAAATCCCGGCCGTGGCGGGACTTTAAATTATCCAGCACTTTCTGATAGTATTCAAGGGTCCCGTCTTCCAGGGACAAACCCATTTTTTCGGTGTCCAGCTTATTGGTATCCTTGTATGTTTTAAAATAATAGCCGTTGTATCCCGCCGACTCGTAATAGTAGAAATAGGCCCGGTAATCCGGGTTGTTGAGCAGTTTCTTGACGATACCGTAATGCTTGCGCAGGTCGGCATCGAAGCTGTTAAAGTCGAAAAACAGAAACCGCATAGCCCCCTTTTCCATAACCTCTTTTTCCGCCGCCACAACGGCGGAAGCGGTTTTTTTCACAATAAGCGCGGGGTAGTACCCTTGATTGTCAAGGGTAACGGTGACCGGACCCTCGAGAACGCGGTATAGGATGTCCTTTATTGTTTTATCGTATTCGAACTCGATCTGGAACTGGCCATCATAAGCGTTCTGGATGGTCAATTGAAGATCGTAATTGCGCAGAAAAGAGGCGGCGTCCGGAACCTTTTCCCAGTATCCGAGATCCCCCAGGGAGACGGATTCCTGTTTCGCACCCGTTACCAGGGCAAAGAAATTGTATCCAGCCGTTGTCCCCGTAATGCCGATGCGAAAGATATGGTTATCGTCATTGCTGAGAAAAATATGCCTTCCCTTGAAAAGGCTTTCGGCTCCGGATTCACCGGTGAGGATTCCGCCGGCCAGAAGAAAGATACAGATCCATTTTACCGCTTGCCGCATGGTTTTTTTCTCCCGTTGACGTCTGGTTAATAAGCTGTTTTTCAGCGGTTTGACAACCGGCTGGATTGGGTGATCGATTTTGGCGGTTATGGTTTTACCGCGGACCCCGGCGCGTACAACTCATTTATCTTCATATACATGAACTTTCGCTGGACAGCCTGGTTGAATGAGTTGAGGTGGAAACCCCTTTTGGCAAGATACTGGGTCAACGGGCCCCTTTGCTCTCCCAGGGCACGGTTCCACTGCGTATCGTTTCCGAGGTCCTTGTTGGTCAGTGCCCTGTAGAATACGGCATCTGCTGTTTTGAACATTCGCTTTTCGATCAGGGGTTTGATGTGATCATACAGCTTCCGGCAGGTCTGAATGTCGTCCACACTGACCAGGGAGTTGATGATGACCAGTTTTTTCAGATCGGAAAGGGATACGTCGTCCTGTGTCCGGATGGCCCTCAGATAGGCTTCCACCGGTTTCGCCGGTATCGCGATGCGTTCCTCCCAAATGTCAGGGGACCTGAACTCCCGTATATACTTCACGACGTGGTTCAGGACCTGGATCTTACGGTCGCTCCATTTTTGCATCTCCGTCAGCAGCTGTTCGTCGGAAAAGTACAGAATGACGTCTCTGGGGATTTCCGTGGCACCGCCGCCGACAACACGGTCGATATACTCCCCGATGCCGGTTAGAAGGCGCTTCTGCTGTTTCATGAAATCCTTCCGTCGTTCCGGTTCGGATCTCAACACCGATTTTTGAAATTTAAACGTCCGGAATGAACCGGCGTTTTCTTTCCGGTCCGCGGTTTCGTAGAGTTTTATCAGATCTTCGAGGTTTTTGTAGGCATCGGTGGGTGTGTCTTCAAGGCTGGATTTACCGATCCTTACGCCCGAATCGGTGGGATAGATAAAATAGATGTTCAGGTTCAGGGCCTTCGCCTTCCGAATGGTGTAGGCCAGGGCCTCTTCAGTCAGGTCGTTGGCCCCTGCATCGGTAATGACAAACAGCAATTTTTCATGGAGCGGCAGCATCACCTTTTTTTTCTGGAGGGACTCAATCTCGTCGATGAGCAGGGTCAACGCGCGCATCAACGGTTCGGCATAGTTGATGTCGTTGGATTCCTGTGCAAATTGTAAATCACCCGGACGCTTGATCCGGGTGAAATTGGGCTCTGCCCGGATATCGTCGTCGCTTTCACTGGAATCCCAGTAGGCGAAGGTCCGGTTCACTCTGAGTCCCATGCCCTCCTGCTTCATTTCGAGAACCGCGGTGTTGAAGGATTTGACATAATCGGCGAAGGGCCGCATGCTCTCGGAGACATCCAGCAGAAAGAAGGTGTTCAGGTTTTTTTTCAGGGATTTTGCCAGCAGCTTCATCAACCGCGGTGTAAACGCCCCGGGAACAAAGACCCGGGCCGTTCCGGCAGCGTCATTTTCACCATATTCCGGGGTACCCAACTGCGGAAAGCCGAAGTGGGTGTAAAATCGGTGAAGGCTTTCCTGGTCCAGTTTTTCAACGATATCCCTGAAAAGCCTCTCCTCAAGATAGGTGTGTTTCACGTAGAACCGATTGATCTCTTCTGTTTCCGCGGAAACCGTTTTTGAAGTGGGACCGTCAAAAAAATCCACCTTTTTCTGGGGGTGGTAGTAGAGCCGTGAGCGCCAGAGGGTGATATACTTTTTTTCCACCCATCCGACGATCCCATAATCCTCCACATTGTCCCGGTAGTCGAGTTCGTTAAAATCCTTTCCCAGCAGGTAATACCCGTTGCGGTAGTCGAGGATTTTATAGAAATCGTAGTCCACCAGGCTTTCCGGCGGTGTGGCCGTGTCTTTTTTGTTCCCCTCCCAGCTGTCCCATATGGTGGGAAATGCACTGGCCTCGCCCGGAAGGCTCAGAAACCCATATACGGGAATATATGCCTTTTGCTTGTCCAAAAGGGCGTTGTACCATAGGAAACCTTTCTCGAAATCGTTGATACCGATGGTAAAGGTGATTTTGTCCTTGGGGCGCATCATCTGGATCTGGTGTTTGTCCCAGTTAACATCGGTAATGAAAAAAACTTCCTGAAAAGTGATCTTTGCCTGGGGGGAGAGACTTTGCAGCTTTCCCGATAAAAAGGATGCCTTCGCATGGCAAATGAAAAACGTCCCCTGATTCGGATCGCTGCTGAAAGTATATCCCTTGTTTTCTTCTTTTTTTGAGACCCACAGGTTTTTTTCCAGGTCATGGTAGAGGCGCCGGATGGTGTGTTTGAAGCCGTCGATTTCAAACTGGCCCAACCGATCCTTGTCGATGGTGGTGGGACATTTGACATTTATCCGTCTGTCGGCGTTGAAATCGGGTGGAACGGCGTCAGCAGGGGCCGCGGCCGTTAGAAGGATGCCGGCAAG
>CAZWAE010000049.1:0-5289 GCA_964631805.1 uncultured Desulfobacteraceae bacterium
GTCATCCTTTTTTTGGGCATCGTCCGTCATTCTCGACCGGGACTGGTTTCTTCTGAGCTGCCACTTTAGATACCGCAGACGGATGACGTTCGGGTCGAAAAGCGTTCTGGGGCGCTTAAAATAGACGTAACCCAAAAGAATTCCGCCAAGATGGTAGGCACCGTTGGGGTTGGCCTTTGCCAGGAATGTGAGGAATGTGATGAGAACGGTTCCGTAGCTGAGGTATTTCGCCTTAATGGGCAGGATGAACATCAGCAGAATCGTCGCATCCGGGCTCAGCAACCCGAAAACGACGATCAGGGACAACAGGCTGGGCAGCATGCCGGAAAAGGGGGCGGCGAAACCGGGGATCATACTGAAAAGGATCCCGAACACGGCTGCGCCAACGGCCGACAGGTAAAAGAGTATCAAAAATCTTTTGGCCCCGAAGGCATGTTCGACCGGTGCAGCGAAAAAGTACAGCACCACCCCATTGACCACAAAACCGAGTGGTGATCGGGGATCGTGGATAAACGGATGGGTTAGAATCTGCCACACACGGAACTCCCCGGATTGGAAAGGGTGCATCTGGAGATAAGCCACGAAAGGGATTTTCAGCCAGTGTTCAAGCAAAAGCTCGACGACATAGATGGCGCCATAAACGATCAGGAGCCGTTTGCCGAGCTGCGTCAATCTCGTTCCGAACCCGTACGATATGTTGCTTCTGCCGTTCGTCAAAATTAGTCCTTTTTATGTGGCGTCATACCCGATACTCCTCACCGTTATCCCCCCACATGCGTTTGCAGATATGGCAAATCCATGATTTTGGATGTGACCATCCGGATTGCACCAGTTCCGGGATTGATGGGCAATAGGGACATTTTTTTCGGGGATTCCAAGGTACCTTCTTTTTTTCCGCCTCTATCGCTTTTTGTTTTTGTTCCCACATCCATCGAAGGGGATTGGCATTTACAGCGCTCATTTCAATCACATTACCTGGCAGGCCACACGGGATCCCTTAAAGGTGATTTTATCGTTTAATTTCATTTAAATCGGGATAAAGGTTTTGGTTGGCTGCCGACATGGTTGCCCCGCACTGAAGCTGAAATGCATCCCAAGAAAGCCATTTGCCAGAGATCTCTCTATCTCTTTACCACAAATCAGGAGCAAACCCCAAGGTCAATTTGAGATGTTGCCGTAAACCTGATGGTTTCGATTAGCACTGTCTTCTTCGCACTGCATCCGTGATCTTCAGGAGGGCCTTGCCATTGGAATAATAAAAGATACCGGTCGATCCTACCTGATTTCAGTGATTTATAATAAGTTTAATAATATTATAAATAACAACTAGATAGGTATAATTTTACAAATATTGACGGACTGTCTTGACATTAATTCGCTATGTGATAATAGAAAGAAAATCGGTTGGGGTGCATCATATTCGGTTGCCCGTTTCACTTTGACTTCACCGTCTATTTGACGATTCAAAACAAGCGCCAGCGATGTTTATCGCGTGTTATCTAAACCTGCATCTCATGTTCGAACCATCCCCTGCCGGAATCCAGTCTTTTTGCTGTAAACGTTTCTATCCCGGATCAGTTCCACCAGAAGGGATAGGAGAAACCGGAGATTGCAGGAGATCGAGATGGCTGAAGAATGCTGCCCCGAATGCGGGCATATGTTGAGCAGGTCGAGGACCGTATGCCAGTTTTGCAGCTGGTCGGATGATTTCAACCGGATGAATGACGAGTTTGAGGCCGTTGAGCGGGAAACCGGCAGCCCGCCATTGAAACTGGACGATGTAGAACCTGATAGGGTACTGAACCGATAGATACCCACCCGAAAACGGCATCTTTTGGCCCCTGGCGGTGTCCTCGATCATTTCCAATCCTCGAAATAGCAGGCTATTCCTTGAGCAAGCATTCGCCTTGCGATTGTTAGGGTTGAAAATTTTCTCGATCCTTGCCAGGAACCAAAATCTACCATTTCCGAATGGGCACTATAGTGCATCAAAGGTTTTTCGACAAGGCGATCTGGTTTTTATTGATAGCCAAGCTGTAGTCGCTGTGTATATATTCGTGATGACCTTCGTTGAAAGGGATGTAGACCATCAGAAAGCCTTTGGGGCGAACCTCGATTTCAGAAAGCATCGGCATCATCTTGTTCGGTGGTTTCGCAAAACTGGACAGGCCTGTTTTCAAACTTTCCACCGCCTCCTTCAGGGGCAGGTTGACCGGATATAGTGGTTCTTTTGGAATTTTCGGGATCAATTTTTCCCCCGGCTGGGAGAGGGTCATGTTGCGTTCAAGGTTAATAAATGTCTGGGGACGTACCTTGAATGCCGGCACCCAGAAGCGAAATTCAATTTCATCCCATCCATCCTGAACCACCTTGGGAAGATTTGCCACCTTCACTAAATCCGCATAGGTATTTAATTCAATACTGCTCACATGGGCGGAGATGCGCCAAAAGGGCATGTAAATAATGTTATCCCCCTCTCCCTGGATGTGTGCGAATTTGGTTTTTTTAAGTCCGGTGCCGGATGGGCGCCACAGGCTTTCGCAGTTGTTGCACAAAAGAGCCAGAGAATCCCGCTGCCCATGAAGATCCCAACCGCAGTCAGGGCATAGTGTGGCAATAAAACCGGTGGGCCAGTTGGGTGTTCCCCCCTTGAACTGGTCCAAATCGAAGTCCTCAGGAAGTTTTCCGGGCACCGGCTGATTCAATACCGCGTCATAAATCTTCCCGTCATGGATGTAAAAGGGGGAGTAGATCAGGCTCAACGTTTCCCCGACGTGGGCCTGATGGAAAACCGGCTGAGGGAGGGTGGCGCCAAAACGTTCGTCGAATGTGTTCAGCATTTTTTCCGGCAGGGTGGTGGGCTTGAGAAAATGGCCAGGCGATTTGGATGTCACAAACTTGAGCTTCATGGCCTGGCTCCGCAGACCGAGGGAAACCGGGAATAAATGGGATTCCAACGCCTGCTGGCTGACATCGATGAAACGATGTTTCACACCCTGCATCACCGTTGAAAAAAGCATCCCCTTGAATCGCCAGTAGGGCGCATAAAACAGGTCTCGATCCTCGGGAGCGGAATCGGGCAACATGTATCGGAAAAACCCTTTGGGAACCAGGTAGGATTTGACCTTACAGAAATCGCAGGTGAACAAACGATCGGTTTCTTCCAGTGTCACCGGCGCACCGCATTGAGGGCATTGATGTTCGATGAGGAGGTTCATATTCAGGGAGCCCTTTTCTATGGAGTGGTGTTCAGGTCGTTAGAGACCGGGTCCTTGGCCCGGGATCTTTGCATTTTTTCAGCGTATTTCCCATTTGTGCAGGTCATCGAGCAAAGGCGACGGCCCTGACGGGGGAACCGTCCGCGTTCATCAGTTTAATGGGAAAACAGGAAAAGTCAAATCGGTCGCCCGGCAATGACTCCAGGTTCGTTAAATTTTCAATGATGACGCATTCATTTTCAAGCAGCACCCGATGGACAGGAAGCGTCCGTGAATCGATGTCGTCTGCCGAAATCATATCCATGCCCACGCCCTTCAATTTCCGGCTGCCCAGCCACGCGGCCGCTTCCAAAGACAACACCGGGTAACCGGAGAAGTATTGCGGGGTGCCCCAATGCTTTGCCCAACCCGTATCCAGAAGAAGAAAATCGACCTTTTGAATGGTTTTTTGATGCGGTGACAGCATCTCCATCTCTATGGACCGTTTATCAGGCGGGTTTAGCGCCAGCAAAAATGCGCTGCCGAAAAACTGATCGATGGGGAGTTGGCCGAGTGTCTTCGCCCCCCCGATGATATGGGCCGGGGCATCCATATGGGTACCGGTATGGGTGAACATTGTCATTTTGTGTTCCAGATAGCCGCACTCTTGCACGGAGGAGGTCGGTTCGATCTCCGGCGGTTCCATACCCGGAAACACGGGCATGGCCGGGGATATGGGATGTGTCAGGTCGTATAGTTTCATATCATTTTCGGATCAATGGATCTGGCCGCATCGTCCTATGGCAATAATCATTACTATATCGTTTTCAGGAACATATCAACCGAGAAGGTCCGAAATCGTTTCCTGGACAGAGTTGAAATTGGATGGCGAAACATGTATCGGCTCACCGAATTCCACGACGATTCTGGAAAAGGGCAGAGGCCATTTACGTCTGTCCCAGTTTGGCAGGACGAGCCACGGAGCGGCTTTGAATCGGAGGGGGATGATGGGAGCGCCGCTTTGCAGCGAGATATGGAGCACCCCCTTTTTCATACGAGTGGGGGGGCCGTTCGGTCCATCCGGCAAAATAACAGTGGAATATCCCCTTTTCAGGTAATCCACCAGTTGATCGGCCGCTTTTTTCCCCGAATGGCCCGAAGACCCCAATATGATCTTTTCAACACCCACATACCTGAGCAGGACGTGGCTGGTCTTGATATACCACGCCGGATGCTGAAGCCAGGCATGTCTTCGGTTTTTGAGAAAAACGGTGAAATAGATACAGATGTATGTGTGCCAGAAACAAAAAATGAAATTTTTCTCCTGCACGATCCGTTCCCGGCCAAGGACTTCAATCCGGCTTGTGAAGTGAACCAGTATGAAGTAGAGAAAGCTGACCGCCGATATGCCATATGCGTACAGATAGAGAATGGGCCTAAGAACGGGGGGCACTTCGTCTACATGGTACCGTGACAGGAAAGATGTATTCATCAGACCGCATTCCGTTGAAAAAAAATTCACTCTGAGCCATCGCTTTTGAATAGAATTAGCATCTAACCATAGGTAATATGGATTGTAAATATCAAAAATTATAAGATAAAATACGTAAATAAAATAAGTATTAAAATAATAATCGAACGATTTAAGTCATTTCATGGCGCTCCTCTGGTACCTGCGGGGATGTCAACGGTGTAGAATCCATCTTTTTAGGGTGAGGTCACCCGGCGGAACCGGTTGCCGCGCCCTCCGGTATTTTCCCAATTCCCTGAGATAATCCACTATGTCATCCTTCTGCAGCCGTTGGCGAGGAGTGGCGGGAGACGGCTGAAAGGCGGCCAACGCCGAATTGCATGGGAAGCACGACCGCAAGAATGCTCAATACGAAGGTCAAGGCGAAGGAGCCGATGATCCAGGTCCACTGGAGTACCGAAAGATGATGATGTCGCAAATTGGCCATAAAAATGGTGTAAACCGGGCCGGCCTGAAGGATGATGACCCCACCGATATAGGCGGCGGATACGATCATGAACATCAATCCTCCGAAACTGGTGACGGCCTGGTTGGGATTTTCAGCTCCGAAATCGGGATAGG